>JAIMAT010000016.1 GCA_023511835.1 Bacillota bacterium
GCCCCCCGCTCGGCGGGATTGAAGCCGCTCTCGCGGCGGATGACGGCGTA
The DNA here is from genome assembly GCA_023511835.1 of Bacillota bacterium. Classification (NCBI taxonomy): domain Bacteria; kingdom Bacillati; phylum Bacillota; species Bacillota bacterium. Next base: position 51 of record JAIMAT010000016.1, read on the forward strand.
GACCAGCCACGGGTCGAGCCCGTACCGCGCCGCCGCACGGGCGATGCTGGCGGCCACCGCCGCCACCTGCTCCGCGTCCATGGGCGTCCCGCCGGCGAGGATGGCCTCGGCCAGGTTGGCGGCGAGCCCGTCCCGCGAGCCGGCGTCCGCGACCGCCGCTCCCGGCCCCGGCGCCGGCGCGGTCCCCGCCGCCCGCCTCCCCGCCCCTCCGACCGGCGGGGAGGGGCGTAAGTGCGGATCCTCCTTGGCCGCGGCCCGCCCGCCCGCCTGCCGCGCGCCTCCAGCCGGGCCGCGCCCGGCCTCGGCCGCCACCGCAGCGCGCGGCGCCAGCGCCCGCGCCAGCGCCGCCCCCCCGGCGGCCGAAACGGCCACGGTGACGACGAGCAGACCGGTCATCACCGCCCGCCCAGGCATGAAGAAAGCCTCCTTTCGCCGCAACCTCCGCGGGAGCGTGCTTCCCACGGCACGTGGCGAGTATGTGCGGGGAACTTCAAACTTACTCGCCAGTCGAGGTTCCGCAGCTACTTGAAGGCTTGTCGCAATCAACTTGACGCCCTAAGAGCCTGTAGACGTGGAAAGACGGCCCGTCTCCTCGGGCCGTCTTCCGTCCTCCCGCGCTTGTTTCGACAAGGTCCGCCCCTCAGGCGCCGGGAATCTCCGCCTTCTCGGGCAGCCGGTTGCCGCAGTGATAGCAGTACCGCCATTCCTCCGCCACCGGCGCGCCGCACCAGGGGCAGAAGAGCCTTCCCTCGGCGGCCGAGGCCGCCACCTCCGCCGCCTGCCGCCCCCGCCGGCCGCGCGCGGCCGGGCGGGCGGCGGCGCGGGCGCGGGCGCGACCGGCCGGACGCGCCACGCCGCTGCCCGGGCGGCCGATCTCCATGCCCAGGCGGCCCCGGTTGCGCGTCTCGAGCTGGCCCTTCTCACGCCATTTGTTCAGCAGGTAGTAAAGCTTGCTCCGCTCCACGCCCAGCGTCTCCGCCAGCTCCTGAACGGGGACGGAGAACTTGCCCCCTCCCTCGTCGCATCGCCGCAAGATTTCCTCGAGCAGTTGCTGTTCGTCCATCCATGCTCCCCCTCGTGCCAAAGCTTGCGCTTACCCTGGAAAGATATTCGATGGGAGGGATGCATGCAAAGGGAATTTTTCAAGCCGCCTCCGCACGGGGTGCCGCCGGCGCCCTCCTGAACCCGGCGCGCTCAGGAGACGTCGGCGAGGCTGCGGTAGAGCTGCTCGTAGGCCCCCACCACCGCCCGGACGCCGAAGTGGCGCAGCGCCCGCCGGCGTGCCGCCCGCCCCATGGCGCGGCGCCGCTCGGGGTCGCGCGCCAGGGCGACGACGGCCTCGGCCATGGCTTCCTCCGCCTCCGGGGGAAAGAGAAAGCCGGTCTCGCCGTCGCTCACCACCTCGGGCAGGCCGCCCCGGTCGGAGGCGACCACCACCGCCTCCGCCGCCATCGCCTCCAGCGCCACCAGCCCGAAGCTTTCCGTCGCCGAGGGGAGGAGGAGGACGTCGGCCTCGCCCAGGATGTCGGCCACGTCGTCGCGGCGCCCCAGGAAGTGCACCCGCTCCCCGACGCCCAGCGCGTCCACCTCGGCCTCGGCGGCGCCCAGCTCCGGGCCGTCACCGGCCATCAGGAGGCGCGCGGGCACCGCCGCCGCAACGCGGGCGAAGATGCGGACGACCGCGTCCACCCGCTTTACCGGCCGGAAATTGGAGACGTGGCAGACCAGCAGCTCCCCCTCCGCGGCCAGTCTCCGCTGGGGGCGGCGCCGGTAGACGGCGGCGTCCACGAAGTTGGGGATGACCAGCGGCGGCGGCACCGCCAGCTGGCGGGCGGTCTCCTCCGCCAGCCAGCGGGAGACGGCGGTCACGGCGTCGCTCCGGCGGATGCTGTGGGCGGTCACCTCGCGGAAAGAAGGATCCCGACCGATCAGGCTGATGTCCGTGCCGTGGAGCGTGGTCACCACCGGCAGCCGCCGCGGAGCCAGGATCTCGCGCGCCAGCTCGGCGGCGGCGGCGTGGGGGATGGCGTAGTGGACGTGGAAGAGGTCGATCTGCTGCCGCCGGGCGACGTCGACCAGCTTGTTGGTCAGCGCCAGCTCGTAGGGAGGGTAGTCGAAGAGCGGATATCGCGGCACCTCCACGCGATGGAAGCGGATCAGCCGCTCCGCCTCGGCGCCGACCCTCCGCAGCCGGAAGGGCAGCTCGTAGCTGACCAAATGGACCTCGTGACCCCGCCGCGCCAGGGCGAGGCCCAGCTCGGCGGCCACCACGCCGCTGCCGCCGTAGGCGGGGTAGCCGACCATGGCGATGCGCAACGCTTCGGAACCCGCCTTTCCCGCCCGCCTCACCCTTCCGCCTCAGCCATGGCGCGCTCCAGCAGCGGGGCGAGCCTCTCCCGCAGCTCTTCCGGAGCGTACCAGACCACCGCCTCGCGGGGGACGGTCAGCGCAGCCACGGCGGGCGAGAGCTCCTCCAGCGGCACCGGCCTCCCGCGCTCGTCCTCCACCCAGATGGGGGCCCCGCCCGCGCCCGCCCCGCGGTAGGGCGCGTAGCCGGGCCGGCCCCGGCGGTCGAGGTGGAGGTAGGCGTCCGGGTCGTAGCCGGCCGAGCGCACCTCGCGGGCGGCCAGCTCGTGCGCGCGGCGCAGGGCTTGCTCGTCCAGGCCGCGGAAGCTCCGGCGGTAGACCGGCTTGAGCAGCCGACGCTCCAGGAGACGGCGGCTGAGGTCGGCCAGGACCGGGTCGTCCGCCTCCCGCCAGCGCTTCAGGGCGACCCAGAGCTCGGCGTCATCCACCTCCAGGTACTCCGCCACCCCGGCCTCTCCCAGGAGGAGGGCGGGAAGGGGGCCTCGGGCCTCGAGCCGCCCCTCGGCGTAGGCGCGCCGCGCCCGCGCCGCCGCCGCCTGCAGGAGGCGCTCGGCGCCGCGGGTGGTCTTGTGGTGGTAGACCTGCTGGTACATGTAGTAGCGGGCGAAGACGTACTCCTCCACCGTCCAGAGGCCCTTGTTGCGGACCACCGGGTGCGCCTGGTGTACGCCGCCCAGGACGTGGATGAGCTGGCCCGCGTCGAAGTGGCCGGCGCTGGCGCCGGTGAAGAGCGAGTCGCGGATCAGGTAGTCCATGCGGTCCACGTCCAGCTGGCTGGAAATGAGGTGGTGGAGGAGCGGCTGCTCGCGCCCCTCCAGCACGGCCGCGATCCGCTCCGGAAGGCGGCGGTCGAGCGCCTCCAGGCGGCGGTGGATCTCGGTCTCCCCCAGCAGGATGCGCCGCCCCCACGCCTCGTGCCCCAGCCCGCCCGTGCTCTCCGCCTCGAGCGCGTGGGAGAGCGGACCGTGGCCCACGTCGTGGAGGAGCGCGGCCAGCGCCCCCACCAGGCGCGACTCGGGCGGGAGCGGCAGCCCCACCCGCTCCAGCTGCTCGGCCACCTCGCCGAAGAGGTACATGGCGCCCAGGGCGTGGCCGAAACGGGAGTGCTCGGCGCCATGGAAGGTGAGCGGGCTCATCCCCAGCTGGGCGATGCGGCGCAGCCGCTGCAGCTCGGGCGCGTCGACCACGGCCACGATCTCGGGCGGCAGGCGGATCAGCCCGTGCACCGGGTCGCGCAAGACCTTGTCGCCGGGAATGCTCGCACACCTCCCCCGCCAACGGCGGGCGCGGGGGGACGCCCCGCCGCCCGGCACGCCCTCCCGCCCGCCGTCCGGGGAGGGCCGCCTAGTGCAGCACCTGGCGGAAGACGCCCCACCAGTCCGGCGTCTCGTAGCCGAACTTCCAGACCGCCGCGCCGGCGAGGTGGAACTGCTGGACCAGGGCCAGCTTGGCCGCCAGGCCGGAGCTGTCGGTGAACCAGACCTCGTGCCGCACGCCCTGGCTGTCCGTATAGAAGAACTGCGTCTCGCCCAGGTCGGAGTGCGCGACGGGCTGGGCCTGGTAGCGGGCGATCAGGTTGAGCGCCCCTTCAATATACCAGGCGCGCGTCGGCTCCCCCTGGGCCCAGTCGTAGGCATAGGCCGGAATGCCCAGCAGGATCTTCTGCGCCGGCGCCTGGCTGACCGCCCAGGCCAGTCCCTGGGCCATCCAGGGTATGGAGCCGATGGGGCCGGGAGCGCTGGTGGCGTAGTGCTGGTCGTAGGTCATGACGATGAGGTAGTCGGCCACGCGGCCCAGGGCGACGTAGTCGAAGTCGTGCCCCCAGGTGCTGGCGGCCGCCTGGTCGCGCCAGGGGAGGTCGATGGTCAGGAGCAGCCCCTGCGCGTGCAGCTGCTGGGCCAGGGCCGTGGCGAACTGGGTGAAGAGGTCCCGGTCGGCGTTCTGCAGGTATTCGAAGTCGAGGTTGACGCCTCCGTAACCGCGGTCGACCACGGTCATGATGTTCTGCACCAGGCGGGCCCGGACCTGGGCGTCGGCCAGCACCGCGTGGATGGCGGGGCCGCCCATCAGGCTGACGCGGACCAGGAGCGGCTTCTGGTGGTCGCGCGCCCACTGGAAGAGCGCCGGGCTGTCCGCACCCACTAGGCCCCCCGCCCCGCTGGCGGAGCTGTCGACCGTGTAGCCGGAGGCGATCACCCAGCTGACGCGGTCGGCCCCCAGGTTGAGCGAGGCCAGGTCCTGCGCGGTGGCCCAGCCGGTCAGGAGGGTGCCCGCCTGGGGCACCGGCTTGGGCGCCGGCTGTACGCCGAGAAGCTGGAAGCGGGCGTTCATGAAGCGGACCAGCATGGTGACCGTCTCCGCCCGCGTGGTCGTGGCATACGGGGCGTAGAGGGCCAGCTGGCCCGGCTGGGAGGGCCGCCCCAGGATGATGCCCTCTTTGACGGCGGCGCTGGCGTCGGCCGCCCAGGTCGGGATGGCCGCCCGGTCACCGAACTCGTAGAAGTAACGGGGCTCCGCCGTCACCCCCAGCTTCTCCAGCGCGCGTCCGAAGATGACACCCATCTCCGCCCGGTTGAGTGACCGATTGGGCTGGAAGCTTCCGTCAGGGTAGCCTTTCAGCACGCCCGCCTGCACCGCCGCGGCCACCAGGCCCTGCTGGTCGGCGGGGATGCTGGTCCAGTCGGTGAAGGGCGGCCTGGCCGGGGTGACCGGCTGGAGTTCCATCGCCCGGGCCATCCAGACGGCGAAGTCGAGACGGGTGATGGGCTGGTCCGGGCGAAACTTGCCGTCGTCGGGGACGGTGACGACGCCTGCGGCCTGCGCGGCCAGGATGAAGGGCTCGGCCCAGTGGCCGCTGATGTCGGTGAAGCGGGTGGGGGACTGGGCGGAGGCGGTGCCCGCCGGGAGCGCGGAGGCCAGCACCGCCACCAGGGCGACGACCGCCAGCAGACGGCCGACGCCTCTTCTGCGATGAGGAGAAGACAACGGCTCGACCTCCCCAGGGGTCCAGGCGCCGCCAGGAATTCGCGCCTCCTCGTGGCGCCCGCGGCGGCCTGGAGCGGAGGCACGCGGAACGGCTCTGGGCGCCTCCGGTCGACCGGCTTCCGTTCGACCGGTTCCGCAAGGCAGGCTATCATGGCGCGAAAGAGAGGCTCAATTGAAGAAGCGTGAACGTAACCGAGCTGTAATCCGCCGGCGCGGGCTGCGACCGGCGGCCGGATTCTTACCCGCCTCTCAGCTTCCGCTTGGTCGCGCGTGAGAAGTGGCGGATAACCTCTGGCACGAGCCCGGATCCGGGGAAAGGGCTCCGGGAGGGGAGCGTGAACCGATGGCACGGGTAGGACGCACGCTGGCGGTTCTGGGCGCAGCCGGGGCGTTCGTGGCGGGCGGCGCCGCCGCACTCCGGCAGGCGCCGGGGGTGGTACAGGCGGCGCCCAGCGTCTCCTCCTCGTCCTCGCTCTCGACCAGCCAGCTGGCCGCGGTGCAGAGCAAGCTGGCGCAGCAGGTGGCCGCCGAGGAGCGCTCCGTGGCCTCGCTCAACCAGCGCGAACAGCAGCTGGAGCAGGCGCTGGCCGCGGCCCGGCAGCAGCTCCAGCAGGAGCTGGCCGCCGTGGCGGCCGCCCGCTCGCGCCTCGCCCAGCTCCAGGCCCAGCAGCAGCAATTGCAGCGGCAGTCCACCCAGGCGCCCAACGTCGACACCTTCACCGGCGCCTCGGCCGGCGGAGGTCAGCGTGAGCACGAGAACGAGGGCGGCATCTGGCTCTTCGGCTCGGGCGGCGGCGAGGGCTCCGAGGGGTGGGGCGAGTGAGGCGCGCCGCACGCAGGACGCTGGAACAGCGACGCAAACGCATGGCCCGCTGGACTGCGGGCTGGGTGGCCGCCTCCCTCACCCTCTTCGGGGGCGCCGTCGCCTGGGCCGGCGGGCACACGCCGCGGCCGGCCCACCCCGTGGCCGCGCAGAGCGCGAAGCTCGAGACGGCCAAGCTTCCGCCGGAGACGCGGAAACTCTTGGAGCAGTCGCGACAGCTGGACGCCCGCATCCGCTCCGTCCAGTCGCAGGTGGACCAGCTGGGCCAGAAGGTGCAGCAGGTGGCCGGCGAGGCCGCCAGCCTCCCGGCGCCCGCCGCGCCGCCCAGCCTGCCGCCCATGCCCCAGATCCAGACCATGACGGGAGCCAGCTGAAGGAAGGGAGTCGCGTGGGCGAGTGGCACGGCCGGGCCATGGCCACCGCGATCCTCATCCGCGACCTCGACGCCCGGCCCGGCGTCGAGGAGGCGGCGAGGAGGGCCTTCGGCCGCTTCGCCGAGGTGGAGCGGGTCTGCACCCGCTTTCGCGACGACTCGCCCCTCATGCGCTTCAACGCCGAGCCCGGCCGCTGGCGCGAGGTGGAGCCGCTGCTCTACGAGGTCGTCAACCTGGCCCGTCGCGCCTGGCGGCGGACCGGCGGCCGCTTCGACCCGCGCGTCCTGGAGGCGCTGGTACGCATCGGCTACGACCGGACCCTGCCGCTGGACGAGGAGCCGCTCCGGCTGCCGGCTCCGCGCGGCAGGCCGCGCGCGGCGCGCCGCGGCGCCTGGCTGGAGCGGCGGCCCCGGGCGCGGCAGCTCCGCCTGCGCGGGGCCGCGCTCGACCTGGGCGGCATCGGCAAGGGGTATGCCGTCCGCCTCGCCGCGCGCGAGATGGCGGGCGCCAGCGGCAACTTCCTGGTCAACGCCGGCGGCGACCTCTACTGCCGCGGCGGCGGGCCCCGGGGCGACGGCTGGCACGTGGGCGTGGAGGACCCGCGCGGCGGCGAGCAGCCGGTGGCGGTCCTGGCGGTGCGCGACCGCGCGGTCTGCACCTCCTCCGTCCGGCGGCGCAGCTGGCTGGCCGGGGGGGAGCGGGTGCACCACCTGATCGACCCCCGTACCGGCGAGCCGGCCGACTCGGGACTGCTGGCGGTCACCGTCGTCGGCGCCGACCCGGCCTGGTGCGAGGTCTGGTCCAAGGCGCTCTTCGTGGAGGGCCTGGAGGGCATCGGTGCGCTGGCCGAGCGCGAGCGACTCGCCGCGCTCTGGGTGACGGAGGAGGGGAGGCTGGGCTGGAGCCCGGCTATGGACCCCTGGCTGATCTGGAGGGTGGTCGCATGAACGCGGATCGAACCGGGCGCACGGCGTCCGACTGGGCAGAAGAAGAGCGTCCGGCGGTCTCGCTGGGGGCGCTCTTCCTGTGGATGACGGCCGGCTGGCTGGTGGGCTACCTGCTGGCGACGCTGGCCTCGCCGCTGCTGGGGAACCGCATGTTCCCGTGGATCGTGGCCCGGGCGGCCGGGATGACCGCCTATCTGCTGCTGGAGCTGGCGGTGATGGTGGGCGTCTGGCTCTCCCACCCCTGGCGGCTGGGGAGGCGGCGCCCGTCGCCCGACTTCCTCTACCGGACGCACACCGTCCTCTCGGTGGCCGCCCTGGTGCTGGTGGCCGCCCACGCCACCGCCCTGGCGCTCGACCCCTACGTCCAGGTGGGCTGGAAGGGGGCGGTCATCCCGGGAGCCTCCGGCTACCGCGCCGGTCCCGTGGCGGCCGGGGTGCTGGCGGCTTACCTGGCGCTCGTGGCGGCGCTGAGCGCGGGCCTGGGGCCGCGCATGGCCCGCCGCTGGAGCCCGCAGGTGGCGCGCCGCCTCTGGCTTCCGCTCCACCGCCTCTCGGCGGTGGCCTGGGCGGCCGCCTGGTTCCACGGCGTGCTGGCGGGCAGCGACACACCGGCCTTCCGGCTCTTCTACGCGGCCAGCGGGGCGGCGCTCCTGCTGCTGGCCGCCACCCGCTATCTGGCCTCGCCACCCGCCCCGGCCGCGGCGGCCAGCTCCCGCCAGAGCGCCAGCTGGAGCTCCGGCGGCACGGTGCTCCGCGCCGACGGGTTGGGCAGGCAGGCGACGGGGAGACGGCCCCAGGAGCAGTCCAACTGACCGGCCTCCGGCGACCACTCCAGGGGGGCGGCCCGCGCCCGTCCCAGGACGGCGCGGGCCACGTCCTTCCCCAGGCAGGCCAGCCGGCGCGGGCGCCAGCGCTCGGCCAGGGCGCGGACGCGCCGTCCCCCCTCCACCATCTCCGACCAGCTCAGGTCGGCGGAACCGGGCGTCACGCGGTCGACCAGGTTGACGATGCCCAGGCCGTAGCGGGGCAGCTCCCGGTCCTGCTCCGGGCGAAGCTCGGCGGGCGTCCAGCCCGAGGCGGCCAGGAGGCGCCAGAAGCGGTTGCCCGGGCCGGCGAAGTGGTGGCCGGTGGCGCCGCTTCGACGGCCCGGGTTGTAGCCCACCACCAGCAGCGCCAGCCCCTGCGCCAGGACGGGCGGGACGGGGCGCGGCGCCGCGGGGCCGGCGCTCACGCCCGTCCCTCCAGCGCCAGGAGCAGGGCGTGGCCCAGCCAGCCGGCGCAGGTGGCGAAGGCGGCGCCGGTAGCCGCCGAGCCGTCCTCCTCCCGCACCGTCTCGCAGGCGAGGCCGCCGTCCAGGGGGGCCGCCGCCACTTCCTCGAGGCGGCGCTCCACCTCCCAGCCCGCCAGGATGTCGCTGATCGCCGCCAGCAGCCAGGGGTGGTCGGCGTGGGCGGAGCGGGGCCAGGCGAAGCGGCCGCGGGGACCGAACGGGTTGGCGGGCGAGTGGATCCAGCGCGCCGTGGCGTGCTGCACGGGGTCGCCACCCTCCGCCAGGCCGTAGTAGGGGAGGAGCATCAGGCTTCCCGCCGGCTCGTCGCCCGGCCTCCGCCCGCCGCGGCCGTCGAAGGACCACGCCCACATGGGCCCGAAGGGGCCGTCCAGCACCGCCTCGCGGCGGAGCTCCGCCAGGATCGCCTCCGCCTCCCGCCGCCTCAGGAAGGCGCCGGCGCGGTCGCCCTCGCCCTCGCGCGCCTCCGCCAGCGCGCGCCAGGCGGCCGCCGCCAGCGCCAGGTCGTAGGTGAGGTAGGGCTCCTGGACGGGGTCGTCGCTGGGGTTGAGAAACGTCCGGTAGAGCGCCCGCCCCTCCTCGCGCGCGGCCAGAAGGCGCGACTCCAGCTCCGGCAGCCGCTCGCGCACCTCGGGCTCGCGCCAGACGGCCCGGTCGCCCGTGGCGCGCGCGTAGAGCGCCGTCGCCAGCGGGAAGGCGGCCAGCTGGTCCAGCTCGAAGCCCGGGTAGAGCACGGTCCCGTCGAGGTAGAGGCTGTGCTCGCCGGCATTCCGCCCGTAGACCGCCCAGGCGGCCAGGAGCCAGCGGCGGGCCCGCGCCGGGTCGAGGCGCAGGAGGCCGGGCAGGCTCCAGAGGAGCGCGTCCCGGCTCCAGTGGGCGCCTGCCACGTAGTAGCGGGGGGAGCGCGAGGTGACCCATACCGGCTCCTCGCCGTCGAGCGTCCGCCCCGTGGCGAAGTGCAGGTTGAAGAGCAGGTTGCGCACGGCGCGCAGGGCGACGGGGTCGCTCCGCCAGCGCCCGCCGCTGGCGCGGTCGGCCCGGCTCCGGGCGGACTCCTCCGCCTCGCGCCAGAGCGCCGCGAAGCCGCGTCGCGCCAGGTGGACGGCGCCCGTCGACGCCCCGTCCGCCTCGCGCGCGACGGCCACGTAGGCGACGAGCCGCGCCTCCTCGCCGGGGGCGATGGCCGCCCGCACCGCCACCCCGGCTCCTTCCTCCCCCTCCTCCCCTCCCGGCGGCTCCAGCCTCGCCCCGGCGGGCTCGGCGCGGAAAGCGAGGGCCAGGATGGGCCCCGGGCGGGCCTCGGCCACCCAGGCGCCGGTCCAGCGGTCGAGGGCGCCCTCCACCCGGCCCCCGCCGGGGCGGCTGCGCAGTGCGGCGTAGGCGGGGGCGGCCAGCGACCAGCGGAGCCCGAGCTCCACGTCGCCGACCGAGCCGCCCGGGGCGCGGGCGGAGAGCGCCAGCGCGAAGCCCCGCTCCTCCTCCGGCGCCACGATCTCCCAGAGGAAGTTCCAGCCGCCCGCCTCGCCCGCCAGGCGGAGGGCCCAGAGCGGCCCCTCCGGCCAGCTGCGGGGGCGCCAGCGGACGGGGAGCGGGCGCCCCTCCAGGCGGATCTCGGGCAGGACCAGCGGCCGGCCGCCCGCGCCCCGCCACTCCAGCAGCCCCGCCAGCCGTCCGTGGAGGACGCCGGCCGAGAGGACCGCGCCGTCGCCCGCGCGCACCTCGGGCAACGTCACATAGGCGTTGCCGGTCACCAGGGGCGGCTCGGCCTCCGGCAGCGCCTCCGGCGTGGTGCGGACGAGGCTCAACCCTCCACCCCCCCGCGCAGCGGCTCGCCGATCCCCGCCAGGCGGCGGAGACGCCGGCGCATGGCCTCCACCTCGGCCGCCACGCGCGCCGCCACGCGCCCGTGGTCGGCCGCCTCCTCGCGCGAGAAGCGGAGCGGCTTGCCGAACCAGACCCAGGCGCGCGACGGGAAGGGCTGGTTGGTCCCCTCCACCGCCACCGGCACCACCGGCGCGCCGCTGTGCTCCACCAGGAAGCCCACCCCCTGGCGCGGCCTGAGCGGTACCCCGCTGCGGCTGCGCGTCCCCTCGTAGTGGACGCCCACCACGCCCCCCTCGCCGAGGACGCGGAGCGACTGCCGCATGGCGCCCGGGTCGGCCCGGCTGCGGTCGACGGGGATGGCGAAGACGCCGACCACGGGGCCCACCAGCGGGTAGCGCAGCAGCTCGCGCTTGGCGATGAAGTGCACCCGGCGCGGGCAGACGACGGCGATCAGGACGGGGTCGGCGGCGCTGATGTGGTTGGCGGCCAGGATGACGGGCCCCCGGGCGGGCACGTTCTCCCATCCGTAGACGCGGCTCCTGTACCGCAGCCAGAGGGCGGCGCGCACGGGCGGTTTGAGGAGCGCGTACAGCCTCTCGCGGAGCAGCCCTCCTCACCTCCCGCCGCGCGCCCGGGGGCGCAGGATCTGCCGGACGGTGCCGCGGCGCGAGGCGACGCGCACCGGATCCAGCTCGAAGCGGTGCAGGACCGCCCCCGCCCCCTCGCGCAGCCCCTCGTCGAGGCGGACGCCGCCGGGTCCGCCGCCCGCCCCGCCGAGAAGGCGTCCCTCCAGGTGGTCGGCGGCGCCCAGGTCGGCCACCATGCTCCAGACCGCCCCGGCCGTCACCAGGAAGGGCCGCGCCGGGTCGGCCACGGTCGCCTGCAGGGTGGTCTCCGACCCGGGCAGCGCCTGGGGCCCCCGCGGCGCCCGCGCCGGGCGGACGGGGAACTCCTCGGCCCGCTCCGGCGGCTGCAGGACGTGCAGGCGGCCCCAGCGCCAGCGCCCGGGCTCCGGCCCCTGCCTCCGCTCCAGCCAGGCCACCGCACGCCGGAAGGCGGCCGGGAGCTCGGCCAGGCTCTCCGGGCTCCCGACGAGCAGGCGGGCGGCGCCGGCCGGCGCGGCCAGGGCGCGCAGCCGGTGGAGCCGCAGCCGTTCGGGCAGCCGGCCGCCGTCCAGCGCCGCGGCCAGCTCGCAGAGCAGGAGGTGCCAGAGGGCGGGGGCCGCTTCCTCGGTCCCCTCGGGCGCGCCGGCGGCGACCCAGGCCTCCACCAGCGCCAGCGCCTCCGCCTCGCGCGCCGTCCAGGCCTCGCCCCGCAGCACCGGGGCCATGCGCGGCCAGAGCCGGACCGGCAGGGGGTCGTGCAGGTCCGCCAGCAGCTCCGCCATGCCGCCGGCCGACCAGTCGTCGCGGGCGCGGAGCAGCTCCACCAGGCGGTCGTAGCGGACGCTGCCCCGCACCCAGGAGGGCCGCCCCAGGCCGTCCCCCTCCCCCCCCTCCAGCACGGGCTGGCCGGCCACCGCGATCCAGGCCGCCTGCGGATCCTCCACCGCCGGTACCGACTCCCGCGGCGACGGGCCGCCCGGTCCCAGCAGCCGGTAGAGGATGTGGTCCGCGCGGTCGGCCGCCACCAGGTGGAGGGGGCCGGGGGGCGCCTCGGCCAGGAAGTCCGCCAGCTGCCGGGCGCTCTCGGCGCGCAGGCCGCGGAGAAGGCCGGCCAGGCGATCCCTCGGTGCCAGCCCCGGCCACTCCAGGCAGAGGGGGCCCAGGTAGCGGCTCAGCGCGTCGTCCAGAGCCACCGCCGCGGTCCCGGGGGCCGCCCTCCCGAGCCGCAGGTGCGCGCCGCCCGGCCCCGCGGGCACCGCCAGCCAGGCGACGGCCGGGTTGCGCCCGGCCCAGAGGCCGGGCAGTCCGGCGAGGGCGACGCCGGCGGCGTTGATGCGGCCGTCCAGGCTGACCAGGTGGACGGGGTGGAGGAGCGGCGGCAGCCGCAGCGGCAGCTCCAGGCTGCCGGCCAGGAGCGGCCGCCCCCCCTGGGCGCGCCGCCCCGCCACGGCCCAGGCCACGCCGCCGCGGCTCCCCGGCCAGCCCGTGCCCGTGCGCAGGAGGAGATCGGCCAGGTCGAGCGCCGCCTCCAGCGTCTCGCCGCGCTCGGCCAGCCGGGTGGAGAGCTCGACCAGCTCGCCGTAGATCTGCCCTCCCTCCAGCCACCAGGCGAAGAGCCGCTCGACGGCCAGCGAGTCCTCCACGCTCCAGGGCCGGAAGAGGCCGGGCCCCGACAGGCGGAGGCCCGGCCCGGCGCTGCCGGCGGCGAGGGCGGCGTTGACGCCGTCGGCGTAGGCCTCCAGGGCCAGGCGGCTCTCCGGGCCGAGGCGCGCGGCCGACTCGCGCGCCACCCGGCGGAGGTCGAGGGTGCGCATCCAGCGGTCGAGCGGCCGCGCCGCCGGGCCGTCGAGCTCGGCCAGGCGCCCGTCGACCCAGCGCCGCAGCCGCTCCAGCTGCCAGAGCCGGTCCTGGGCGGTGCAGTAGCCCTGGGTGAAGAAGAGGTCCCAGTCGGTGCGCGCGATGACGTGCGCCCAGCCGCGGGCGTCGCGCGCGATCTCTGCCTCGGAGTCGAGGCCGGGCAGGCTCCGGTTCATGCCGGCGCGGCGCAGCCAGCGCTCGGTGGCCGCCACCAGCAGCCCGGCGGCCCCCGCCGTCACCCATCGCGACAGCCCGCGTGCCTCCCCCATCGCCACCGCCTCGCCCGCCCGTCCGTTCCTATTCTTGCGCCCGGTTCCGGAAGGGAGGCAGGTCGCGGAGGACCGGCTTCCTCTCGGGGTGGTGGAAGGCCCGGACCCTCCGAACCGTGCCCGTCCAGGCCCGCATCACCAGCGTCTCCGTCTCCGCGCCCTGGCGGGTGAAGCGGACGCCGCGCAGGAGGCTGCCCGGCGTGATGCCGGTGGCGCTGAAGATGACGTCGTCGCCGCGCACCAGCTCGCGCATGGTCAGCACCTGGCGGGGGTCGCCGAGACCCATGGCGACGCAGCGCTCCCTCTCCTCCTCGCTCTGGGGCAGGAGGCGCGCCTGCATCTCGCCCCCCAGGCAGCGCAGGGCGGCGGCCGCCAGCACGCCCTCCGGCGCGCCGCCGGTGCCCAGCATCAGGTCGACGCCGCTTTCGGGCAGCGCCGTCGCCAGCGCAGCCGCCACGTCGCCGTCGGGGATGAAGCGGATGCGGGCGCCGATCCGCCGCAGCTCGCGCACGATCCCCTCGTGGCGGGGCCGGTCGAGGAGGATGACCGTCACCTGCGAGACGTCCTTGCCGAGGGCCTTGGCCACCCTGCGCACGTTCTCCGCCGGCGGCGCGTCCAGCTCCACGCGGCCCGCCGCCTCCGGGCCGACGGCGATCTTCTCCATGTACATGTCCGGCGCGTGAAGCAGCGTCCCCCGCGGGGCCACGGCCACCACCGCCACGGCGTCCGGAAGGCCGCGGGCGACCAGGTTGGTCCCCTCCACCGGGTCGACGGCCACGTCGACGGCCGGCCCGCGCCCGGTGCCCAGCCGCTCGCCGATGTAGAGCATGGGCGCCTCGTCCATCTCGCCCTCGCCGATGACCACCGTCCCGTCGATGTCCACGGTGTCGAAGAGGGCGCGCATGGCCTCCACCGCGGCGCCGTCGACCGCCTCCTTCTCGCCGCGGCCCATCCAGGGGGCGGCCGCCAGCGCGGCGCCCTCGGTCACCCGCACGAACTCCAGCGCCAGCTCCCGCTCCAGGGGCAAAGGGAGATCGCCGTCCTCTCTCGAATCTCGCCAACCATATCCGACCCGGCCGGCGACCCGCCCGGCGAGAGCCGCGGTCGCGACGCCGCCGGTCGCCTCCGACGGGGGGTTGCCGCTTGCCCGGCCCCGCTCCGGCCTCCACGCGCCCGCCCGAGCCCGCGGCGGCGGCCGCTCCCACCCTGGCGCTCCTGGTGGGTGTGGCGGCCATCTCCTCCGCCGCCATCCTGACCCGGGCCTCGGCCTCCGACCCGCTCCTGGTGGCGCTCTGGCGCCTCCTGCTGGCGGCGCTCCTGCTCCTCCCGGCCGCCCTCCTCCGCCACGGCGCCGGCGCCCTGCGGCTCGGCCGGCAGGCGCTGCCCACCCTGGCCTCGGGGTTGGCGCTGGCCGTTCATTTCGCCGCCTGGAACCAGTCGCTCCTGCTGACGAGCGTGGCCAGCTCGGTGACGCTGGTCACCATCCATCCCGTCTTCATCCTGTTCTGGGACCGCTGGCGGCTGCGCCGCCCGGCGCCCGCCACCGCCTGGTGGGGGAGCGCCCTGGCGGTGGCCGGAAGCGGCCTGGTGGGCGGCGCCGACTGGGGCTTCTCGCCCCGGGCGCTCGAGGGCGACCTGCTGGCCGTGGCCGGGGCGCTGGCCATGGCCGCCTACCTGCTCCTGGGCCGGCGCGTCCGCGGGGAGACCGAGACGCTGCCCTACTCGGTGGTGGTCTACCTGACCGCCTCGGCGCTCCTGGCCGGCTGGCTCGCCCTGAGCGGCCGTCCTCTCCTGCCCGCGGGCGGGCGGGAGTGGGCGCTGATGGCGGGCCTCGCCGTCGGTCCCACCATCTTCGGCCACACCCTCTTCAGCTGGGCGCTGGGCTGGCTGCCCGCGCAGCTGGTCTCGGTCAGCATCCTGGGCGAGCCGGTGGGCGCCGGCCTGCTGGCCTGGCTCCTCCTGGGCGAGCGCCCCTCGGTGGGGGCGGTGGCGGGCGACCTGATGATCCTGACCGGGATCGCTCTCAGCCTGCGGCTGCCGCCCGCCGCCCGCCGCCTGCACGCGGACGGCCGCACCGGCGGAGCCGCCGCCTCAGGGGCAGAGGCCGCCTCCCGACCGCGCCCGCTCGGCCACCAGCGCCAGGGCTAGCGTGGCCAGCCCTTCCTCCCCCGCCGGTTCCAGCTCCGTCAGCCGCACCCGTCGTTCCTCCGCGGCCTCGGGCCGCCCCGCGCAGAGGAGCGCCCAGGCCTCCAGCGCAAGGCCGACCGCGTCCCGCCGCCCCGCCGGGCTCTCGCCCAGCTGGCGCTCCAGCAGCGCCCGGTAGGCGGCGCCGCGCGGGTCGACCACGTCGAAGGGCACCCCCGCCACCAGCAGGGGGGCGCGCACGGCGGCGGGGAGCACCGCCGAGGCGGCCGCCTCCACGGCCGCCGACACTTCCTTCCAGAGGCGGACCAGGCGGCCGGCGAGCGGGGCCAGCGCGAACCAGCGATCCATGGCGTTGAGCCCGGCGAAGACGGCCGCCAGGGCGGCCGCCCGCTCCGCCGCCGCGACACCCGCCGGCTCCTCCTCGCCCTCCGGGAGCGCCCCGGCCAGCTCGAGGAGCGCCGTGACGGCCGCCCTCACGGGCTGCGCCAGCCTCCCAGGGACGGCGGCCAGGCCATGACGCTCCAGGTGGCGGGCCAGCGTCCAGAGCCAGGTGCCCGTCGCCGCCGCGCCCGAGAGGCCTCCCGCCTCCGGTCCGCCCCTCCCCCCCGGCGCCAGCCGATAGGCGGAGGGAAGCCAGGCACCGCCCGCCCGGCCCCTCCCGCCGCCCGCCCCCTCGGCCGCCCGGCGGAGGAGACGGCCCGCCCAGAGGTGGAAGGCCCGCGCCCGCTCCCCCTCGCCGGCCAGGTCCAGCGCCCAGGCCGCCCAGGCGCCCGCCGTCAGCGGCGCCCGCCCCTCCCCGGCCAGGAAGGCCCCGTTGGCCCGCTGCCGCGCCCGCAGCGCGGCGGCCAGCGCCTCCGCGCCCGCGGGCAGGCGGTCCGGCTCAGCCATCCCGCTCCTCCCCGGGCGCGTCGCCCGCCTCCAGGAGCTCCCGGTAGAGCAGCTCGCCCGCGGCCGCCAGGACGGCCCGGGCCTCCTCCGGGTGGGCGAAGCCCTCGGTGAAGGCGGCCACCGCCCAGACGCCGTTGGGCAGGTAGAGGAGGCCCGCGTCGTGCAGCCGGCCCCGCACCCAGCCCGTCTTGTGCGCCCAGCGCCAGCGCGGGGCCTGCCCCACTTCCTCGGGGTCGGGGTCGGGCAGGCGGGCCGCCAAGTCCAGGTCCAGCTGCTGCGCCTCCAGGATGGCCACCATACGCCGGCAGGCATCGTAGGAGACGACCCGGCCGAGGCCGATCAGCCGCAGCAGGCGGGCCGTCTCGCCGGCCGTCATCTCGTTCCGCGGCCCCGGGGGGACCGGCACCACCTGGAGCTTCTGGCGCACGGCGATGCCCGGCAGGCCGAGCGCGCGCATGCGCGCGCTGATGGCCTCCGCGCCCAGACGGTCGATGAGCACGTTGGTGGCGGTGTTGTCGCTGACGATCATCATCAGCGTCACCAGGTCGACCAGGGGGTAGCGCCGCCCGGGGAGCAGGTACTGGAGGACCCCCGAGCCGGTCACCATGTCGGCGGCGCGGACCGGCAGCTCCTCCTCCAGGTCGACGCGCCCCTCCGCAGCCTGGGCGAAGGCCTCCACCATCACCGCCAGCTTGATCACGCTGGCGGGATAGAAGGGCCTCTCCGCCTCTCGCGCGTAGAGACGGCCGCGGTGCAGCCCCTCCACCACCAGCGCCACGCGCCCCGGCGCCGCCTCCAGGAGCGGGTCGAGGCGCGCCGCCAACCGCCCCGCCAGCCCGTTCCCCGTCTCCATCCCGCTCATCCCGTCCCCCCTCCCGGCATCAAGAAGCCGAAGCCCCCCACCTCCACCCGCAGTGCGCCCTCCTGGCCCGCCGCCGCCCCCTCCGGAGCGCCTCGCGCGGCTCGCTCGCGCGCCTGCTCGAAGGCGGCGCGCAGCTCCTCCAGCATGCTCGGCGACTGGGCAACCAGGTCGTGGCCGCCGAAGAGCGCGCGCACCCCGTCCAGCGCCCGCAGGCGGTCGAGGCTGCGCGCGTAGGCGTCCAGGTCGGCCTCCGCCTCCTGGAGCCAGAGAAGCCCGCCGCGGTAGGCCAGGTCCGCCGGGAAGAGCCAGCCCTCCGGCTCCACCAGCAGGCTGAGGCTGCCCGGCGTGTGGCCGGGCGTGTGCAGCAGGCGGGCGCGCCGCCCGCCCAGCTCCAGCACCCCCTCCTCCGCGGCGCCCGCCGCCAGGGGCGCCAGGTGGCCCTCGCCGGGCAGGTCCTCCGGGGCGAGGCGGCCGCGGCGCACCTCCTCCTCCAGCGCCCGGCGGAGCCACTCGCCCGGCTCGCCGGCGGCCAGCGCCGCCGCATCGGCGGGATGGGCCAGCACCTCCCGCACGCGAGGGGCCAGCCGCCGCGCGCCGCCGGCGTGGTCCCAGTGCGCATGGCTGACCACCACCGTCAGGGGCAGGTCGCAGAGAAGCGCGACCACCGCCTCCAGCGGCCCGACGCCGATGCCGCTGTCGAAGAGCAGCGCCCGGCGCTCGCCCGCCACCAGAAAGGCGTTGACCCACTCGACGCCCCACTCGCCGGTCCGCCCGATCGGCTCCGCCAGGCGCCAGAGCCCCCGCTCCAGCGGTTCCACGACGCCCCAGGAAGTGAGCCAACGGAGCGCCGCCTGGCTCGATCCGGCCGTCATCCTCCCGCCCCCCCGCGCAGCTGCTGTTCGAGGAGCCCGAGCGCCGCGTCCAGCTGCGGGTCCTGCCCCGGCTTGCCCATCAGCGACGTGTCCCAATTGCTGGGCGCCTTGACGGTGACGTTGGGCTGGATGCCGCCCACCGTCTGCCCGGTGCGCGGGTCGACGTGCTTGTTGATATCGCGGCCGGAGGCGGTCAGGTAGCGCTCCACGGTCAGCTTGATGCCGGTCCCGTCGGGGAAGGGGTAGATCTGCTGGACCAGGCCCTTGCCGAAGGTGCGCTCGCCGACCAGCGTCCCCACGCCCAGGTCCTGGAGCGCACCGGAGAGGATCTCCGAGGCGCTGGCGCTGGCGCCGTTGACGAGGACGGCCAGCGGCACCCCGATTCCCTTGCCGTCCCCCGGTACCGTCGCCGTCTGGCGGCGGCCGCTCCGGTCGACCGTGTGCACGATGGGGCTCCCGCCCGGCAGGAACATGCCGGCGATCTGCTCGACGGCGTCCAGCGAGCCGCCCGGATTGTAGCGCAGGTCGAGGACCAGCGCGCGCATGCCCTGGCCGCGGAGGCGGTCCAGCGCCTGCCGGACCAGCGGCGGAGTCTTCTCGGTGAACTGGCTGATCTGGAGGTAGCCGACGGAGCCGGGGAGCATCTTGGACTGGACGGTGGGCACCACCACGTTGGCGCGCACCATGCGGAAGACCAGGTGCTGCACGTCATGGCCGCCCGGCAGAGGGCGGTCGACGCCCAGCACCACGGTCGTGCCCGGCTTCCCGCGGATCATCTGCGCTACCGCATCCACGCCGGTCCCGGTCACGTTCCGCCCGTCCACCTGGACGATGCGGTCGCCGGGCCTCAGGCCCACCGGATCGCCGGGCTTGGCCCCCTCGTATGGGGTGGTGGCGCTGGGCGTCTTCGGGAAAGGCGTCTGCACCACCACGTAGCTGCCCTGCTCGGTCACCTGCACGCCGATGCCGCCGTACTCGCCGGTGGTGTCGCTGCTGAAGCTGGTGAAGGCGCTCCGGTCGAAGTAGACCGAGTACGGGTCGTGGAGGGCCGCCAGCGCCCCGCTGGTGGCGCCCGCGAGCACCTTCTGCATGTCGGGCGCGTCGACGTAACGGGTGCGGATCAGGGTGAGCGTCTGCAGGAAGTCCTGGAAGGCGGGCGTGCCCTGGAGCTGCCGCAGGGTCGCCGCGTCCTCGCTGGTGGTGGGCAGGCCGCGCAGCGCGCTGGCGAGCCGCTGGTCCGCCACCGCGTAGCCCAGCGACCCCGCGAGCAGCGCGATCAGGAGGGCGCCGGCGACGGCCGCCCGCCACGACGGGCCGGGCCGGCGGGGAGGCGCGGGAGGCTCCTGCCCGGCGAAGGGTTGGGACATCCGCTCACCGCCTTTCGAAGACCATCATTATAGGTCCGGCCGCGCGAAGAGACGAAGCGGCCCCGGCCGCTCGCCGGGGCCGCCTCGTGCCGCCTCCCCCTAGCGGATGACCCTGCCCACGTAGTCCTGAGGATTGACCGGCGTCCCGTTGACGCGCACCTCGAAGTGCAGGTGCGGGCCGGTGGCCAGGCCCGTCATGCCGACCAGCCCGATCACCTGGCCGGCCGAGACCTGCTGGTTGGCCTGCACCAGGATCTGCGACATGTGGCCGTAGAGCGTGGAGATGCCGTTTCCGTGGACCAGGATGACCGTGTTGCCGTAACCCGACATCCAGCCGGCATAGAAGACGACGCCCGGCGCCGCCGCGTGGATGGGCGTCCCCGACGGGGCGGCCAGGTCCATGCCGGTATGCATGCGCCACTGCTTCAGGATCGGATGGTAGCGCGAGCCGAAGGTCGAGGTGACGACGAAGGAGCTGAGCGGCCACTCCAACACCACCGCGCCCGAGAGGCGGAGCGCCTCCTCGTACTGCCGCTGCAGGCGCTGGAGCTCCGCCTGCACCTCCTGGCTGGCTCGTTCTTCCTCGTCCAAGGCCGCCTGCAACTCGGCCGCGCTCTGCTGATACTCCAGCGTCACCTGCTGCTGCTGGGCGGTCTTCTGGTCCAGCGCCTGCTTGGCCGACGCCACCTGCCGGGTGAGCTCGCTGATCCGGGCCACCTGCTGCTCCTGCAACTGCGTCTGACGCGCCACCTCGGCGCGCTGCGCCTGCACCTGGTGGAGCAGGTCGACGTCGGCGGCCACGATGCGCTCCAGCAGCTGGAAGCGGGTGACGAAGTCGGCGAAGTTCCGCGCCGCCAGGAGGACCTCCAGGTAGGAGACGGTCCCCGCCTCGTAGGTGGCGCGCAGGCGGTCGCCCAGCCGCTGCTGCTGGCTCTCCAGACGTGCCTGGGCCGCCGCGAGCGCCGCCTGCAGCTGGTCCAGCCGCTGCCTGGCCTGGGCCAGCTCGTTCTGGCGACGCGCCAGCTCCTGGCGCGTCACCTGGAGCTGCTGCCGGAGCTGGTTCAGCTTGCTCTGCGCCGCCGCCGCCCGGCTCTGCACCGTCGACAGCTGCTGGCGCGTCCGGCTCGCCTGCGACTGCATCTGGCTGAGCCGCTGCTGGGTGCGCTGGATCTCCTGCAGGATGGCGCCGGGGTCGCTGGAACTGGTGGAGCCCGCTCGCACGCCGGGCGCGGGAGCGAGCACCGCCAGTGCCAGCAGGAGCGCCGCCAGCCCGCCGGCCAACCAGTTCCTTCCTCGCTGTAGGCCTCGCATCCTCTCCTCCTCCGCCTCCGCGGCTCCGCCCCCCGCGCTACGCACTCGCGCCCGCGCGCTCCGCCGGCGGCCGGCTCAGACGCGCAGATAGCGATGGAGTGAAAGGCCGGAGCCGAGCATGCCGATGAGAAGACCCGCGACCACGATCTCCAGCGCCGTCGCCCGGAGGATCGCCCGCGCCGGCAGCAGAGGCAGGAAGGGCAGGCTCTGGGTGACACGCTGGTAGATCCAGGAGTACCCGGCCCAGGCGACGCCCAGGGCGGCCAGCGAGCCCACGAGGCCCAGCACCGCCCCTTCGACGACGAAGGGCCAGCGGATGAGCGCGTCGGTGGCGCCGACCAGCTTCATGATGGCGATCTCGTGGCGGCGTGCGTGGACCGTCACCCGGATCGTGTTCGCGATGAGGAAGACCGTCGCCGCCCCCAGCAGCGCGGCCAGCACGATGCCGGCGTTGCGCAACCATCCGGCCAGCGCGTCCAGCCGGTGGAGCGTCTCCGCGGGGTAGCTGACGTTCTCCACCACGCCCAGCGCTTTCAGCTGGCGGGCCACCGCGTCCACCCTGCCGGGGTCGGGTACGTGCACGTCCAGCTCGTCGCGCAGCGGATTCATGTCCTGAACCGAGTCGAGGAGCGCCGCCTGGTCGCCGAACTGGGCGCGCAACCGGTCCAGCGCCTGCTCCCGGGTCACGAAGGTGACCGACCGCACCCCCGGGATCCGCCGCACCTGGGCGAGCAGACCGGGGACGTCGCTGCGCTGGAAGGTGGGCTTCAGATAGGCCACCACCTGGACCTGCGCCTCCAGCACCTGGGTCATGTGGCTCAGGTTGAGCGCCGCCAGGACAAAGAGGAAGAGGATGAGCAGCGTCACCGCCGCCGTCCCGGCGGAGGCCAGGCTCATGGTCGAGTTCCGGCGCAGCGAGAGACCGCCCTCGCGCAGGACGAAGCCCCATGTCCTAGCCTTCAAGCGAGTACCTCCCCGCCACTTCGTCGCGCACGATGGTTCCGTGGGCCAGCTGGACCACGCGCTTGTTCATGGCGTTGACGATGTTCTCGGCGTGGGTGGCCATCAGGATCGTCGTACCGCTCTGGTTGATCTCCTGGAGGAGCTCCATCAGCCCCCAGGCGGTGGCCGGGTCCAGGTTGCCGGTGGGCTCGTCCGCGATCAGGATGGGCGGCGAGTTGACCATCGCCCGGGCCAGGGCCACCCGCTGCTGCTCGCCGCCCGAGAGCTGGCGGGGGTAGTCGCGCGCGCGGTGGCGGAGCCCGACCATCTCCAGGACCGCCGGCACCTTGCGCTGGATCTCCCGCCGCGACGCCTCCGTCACCACCAGCGCGAAGGCCACGTTGTCGAAGACCGTGCGATCCGGAAGCAACCGAAAATCCTGGAAGACCACGCCGACGCGGCGGCGCAGCAGGGGCACCTGGTTCCGGCGCATGGTGCGGAGGCGGTAGCCGGCGACCACGATCTCGCCCGCCGTCGGCACCTCCTCCCGGTAGAGGAGGCGGATCATGGTCGACTTTCCCGCCCCGCTCGGTCCCACCAGAAAGACGAACTCGCCCTTCTCCACCCGAAGATTGATGTCGTGCAGGGCCACGACCCGGTTAGGGTAGACCTTGCTGACACCGGACATTTCGATCAACGACGACACCTCGGTAACTGGACGGGGTGGGCCGGCGGTTACGTTGCCGTAAAATGGGCGCACAGAAGCGGCCCACGACTAGCGCTTTTCGACGCCTGGAGGACAAGTCCTGTCCATGCGGAGCCGTTTCTGTCGACCAATTCCAGGATCGCCAGGCTTTCGTCAACACCTTTCGCCGCATGACATGGAACGCGCCGGCAGGTGAGCGGGCGAAGCCGGCCGTAGCAGGAGACGGAAGGAGGGGAGGATCCGCGAAGGCACCCGGCGGCGCCGGTTCCCCCGAGCTCACGCGCACGGACGCCAGCCCGGCCGCACCGGGCCCGCGTCGCGTGCTCCTGGCCGCCATGGCGCTCGACCTGGGCGGGGCCGAGACGCACGTGGTCAGTTTGGCCCGCGCCCTGCGACGGCGCGGTCTGGAGGCGGAGGTGGTCTCCGGTGGCGGCCGGCTGGTGGCACGGTTGGCAGAGGCCGGCATCCCGCATCACTTCCTGCCGCTGGCCAGCCGTCAGCCCTGGCGGCTGGCCAGCGCGGTGAAGGGCCTGCGGGCGCTGGTCCGCCGGCGGGGTATCGAGCTGGTCCACGCCCACGCCCGCATCCCCGCCTGGGTGGCCGACCACGCGCTGGCAGGCAGCGACGTCCCCCTGGTCACCACCTACCACGGCCTCTACCAGGGCGGCTGGTTCTGGCGGCGCGTCACCCGCTGGGGAGAGCTGGTCATCGCGGTCAGCGAGGACGTCCGCGACCACCTGGTCCGACGCCTGGGCGCGGACCCCTCGCGCGTGCTGGTGATCCCCAACGGCATCGACCTGCAGGAGTACGCCCCCGCCTCCGCCACGCCGGCGCCGGCGGGCCTCGACCTGCCCGCGGACGCTCCCCTCGTCCTGCACGTCAGCCGGCTGAGTGAGTTCACGGAGACGGCGCTGGCCCTGGCCGAGGTCGCGCCGCGGTTGGCCGCCGAGGTGCCCGGCGCCCGCGTCCTGGTGGCCGGCGCGGGCCACGCGCTGGAACGGGTGCGCCGGGCGGCCGAGGAGGCCAACGCGCGCGCCGGGCGGACCGTGGTGGAGGCGCCGGGGGCCCGCCAGGACGTCCCCGCCCTTTTGCTCCGCGCCTGGCTGGTGGTGGCCGTGGGACGCTCGGCCCTGGAGGCGATGGCGGCCGGCCGCCCGGTGATCATCTCCGGCAACGGCGGTTACGGCGGCATCTTGAGCGAGGAGCGACTGGCCGACTTCGAGGCCCGCAACTTCACCGCCCGCGGCTTCGGCCGGCCCATCGAGGCCGCCAACCTCCTCCCCGACCTGCTCCGCCTGCTGCGCGACGAGCCGCTGCGCCGGCGCCTGGGGGCACTGGGACGCGAGACGGTCCACCGGCGGTATTCCGTGGAGCAGACGGCCGCCCGGGTGGAGGAGGTCTACCGCAGGGCCGTGGCGGCACGCGCCGGGCGCGCGCTGGCCGGCGGGACGAGGGGGGGCGCGGGGAAGCCGTGAGCCGGGTGGTGGTGGCGGGGTACTACGGCTTCGGCAACACGGGCGACGAGGCGCTCCTCACCGCCATGGTGGACGCGCTCCGCGCTGAGCTGCCGGGGGTGGATCTGGTCGTGCTCTCCGCCCACCCCGAGGCGACGCGCCAAGCCCTGGGCGTGGAGGCCGTGGACCGCTGGAGCCTGCCGGCGGTGCGGCGGGCGCTGGCCGGAGCCGACCTCTTCATCTCCGGCGGCGGCAGCCTGTTGCAGGACGCCACCAGCTTCCGCTCGCTCCTCTATTACGCCGGCCTCATCCTCTGGGCACACCGCCTGGGGCGTCCGGTGATGATCTACGCCAACGGCATCGGCCCGCTGCGCACCCGCCTGGCACGACGACTGGCGCGCGAGGCGCTGGCCGCCGCCACGCGCGTGACGGTACGGGACAGCGGCTCGCTCCACCTCCTCCACCAGCTGGCCCCGGAGGTGGCGGCGCGGGCGGAGCTCACCTCCGACCCGGCCGTCGCCCTGGAACCGCTGGAACCGGCGCCGGCGCGCGCTCTGCGCTCGGAGCTGGGCCTGGGCGGGGGTCCCCTGGCGCTCTTCTGCGTCCGTCCCTGGCGGCCCTCGCCGCGCTCGGAGGAGGCGGTGGCGCGGACCGCCGACCACCTGGCGGAGCAGGGCCTCGAGGTGGCCTTCGTCCCCATGCAGCTGCCCGGCGACCTGGCCGCCGCGCGCTCCATCGCCGCCCGCTGCCGCCGGCCGGTCCGCCTGGTCGAGCGCCTGCTGCCGCCGCGCGCTTTTGCATCGCTCGTCGGCCAGGCCGACCTCCTGGTGGCCATGCGCCTCCACGCCCTCATCCTCGCCTTTGCGCGGCGCGTCCCCTCCGTGGGGCTGGCCTACGACCCGAAGGTGGAAGGCTTTCTCCGGGACGTCCGCCTGCCCACGCTGGGCCCCTGGGAGGCGCTGGAGGCGGAGCCGCTGATCGCGGCGGTCGATACCCTGCTGGACCGGCGGGAGGAGACCGTCGCCGCCCTGGAGGAGCGGCTCGCCCGCGCCCTGCCGTTGGCCCGCCGCAACGCGGTCATCGCTGCGCAGATGGTCGGGGACCCCGCGCGCCCCGTCTCCCGGCTCGGCTAGCTTCCGCCCCCGTCCGGCCCCCCTGCCGGCCCCCGCGGTTCGTCTGCGCGGCGGCCTGTCGTACCCTTTGGTGAGGAAGGAGGCTGGCCATGCGCGAAAGCGGGGGTCGGACTCCCGGTTCGCTTCCTGGCGGGCGCCGGAACGGAGGCCGCGGCGGCCGGTCGGAGGGAGGTGCGGGGCGCGGCGGCTTCCGCCGCGCCGCCTGGACCGTTCTCTGGCTGGCCCTGGGCGCCGTCCTGGCTGTCGGCTCGGGCCTTCTCCTCTATGCCGAGGTCGGCCCGTTGCCGGGCATCTCGCCAGCGCAGCTGATGGGCGCCTCCGCCACGCTGGTTTACGATCGCAACGGCCGGGAGGTGGGCGCCCTTCCCGGGACCGCCAACCGGAAACCGGTCCCGCTGGACCAGATCGCTCCCTCCATGCAGCAGGCCATCGTGGCGGTGGAGGACCGGAACTTCTGGACGGAGCCGCCCATCGATCCGCTGGCGGTGGTGCGCGCCCTCTGGGCGGACATCCGCGCCGGCCGCATCGTGCAGGGCGGTTCCACCATCACCCAGCAGCTGGCCAAGAACGCCGTCGTCGGCAGCCAGGTCTCGCTCTCGCGAAAGGTGCGCGAGGCGCTCTACGCCATCCGCATCGCCCGTCTCTACAGCAAGCGCCAGATCCTGGAGTTCTATCTGAACCAGGTCTACTTCGGCCACGGCGCCTACGGCGTCGAGGCGGCGGCGCAGACCTACTTCGGGAAGCCTGCCTCGCAGTTGACGCTGGCCCAGTCGGCGCTCCTGGCCGGCCTGGTCAACGCGCCTTCGGCGCTGGACCCGCTGGTCTCCGACCCGCAGCTGCGGGCCGAGCACCAGAAGCTGGCGCTGGAGCGGCGGGACGTGGTGCTGAACGCCATGGTCCGCGCCGGCGCCATCACCCCGGCCGAGGCGCGGGCGGCGGCCGCCCAGGGCTTCGCCCAGATGGGCCTGGCCAGCGAGAAACAGGCGGCCGTCTCCTATCCCTGGTTCCTGGAGTACGTGGACGTGGAGCTGGCCCGCCTCAGCGCCAGCGGAGAGCTGCCGGTCAGCCCGACGCTCCTCCACACCGGCGGTTACAAGATCTACACCACCCTGGACCCGGGCGTGCAGCAGGCGGTGGAGAGCCTCTACCAGCCGGGCCACAACGGAAGCATCCTGGGCGCGCTCCGGGCGGATCGCAACCTGGATTCCTCCACCGTCGTGCTCGATCCCAGGAACGGCGCCGTGCGGGCTATCTACGGCTCCTACCAGACGGCCAACCCCTTCAGCCAGGGGTTCGTCCCCGCCTGGTCGGGCGCCATGCAGCCCGGTTCGGCCATCAAGCCGCTGACGGTCTACGGGCCCGCCCTGGACGTGGGCAAGCTGACGGTGGTCTCCCAGGTCTCCGACGCCAGCGACGTGGTGGCCGAGGGGGCGCCTGTGCGCAACTACCCGGGCGACCCCTACCTGCCGCTGGTGCCGGTCAGCCGGGCGATCGGCGCCTCCTTCAACGTCTCGGCGGTCTGGACGCTCCAGCAGATCGGCGCCTCCACCGCATCGCGCTACGCCCAGGCCTTCGGTATCCTCAGCGGCCCCGGCGACAGCCAGGACTGGAACAACCCGCGCCGCCTGGCGCTGGGCGACCTGGACCGCGGCGTCAACCTGCTGCAGATGGCCGGCGCCTATACGGCCTTCGCCAACGGCGGCCTCCGCTCGGAGCCCTTCGCCGTGGAGCGCGTCGTCGGGCCGGAGGGGAACGTCCTCTACCAGCACCAGCTGGTCCAGAAGCAGGTGGTCCAGCCGTCCACGGCCTACCTGATGACCTACCTGCTCCGCTTCCCGCTCCTGCCGCCCGACGGGACCGCCCGGGGAGCCGCCGCGCAGACCGGCGTCGGCCCCGACTGGCCGGCGGCGGGCAAGACGGGTACGGCCAGCCGCGCGCTCCCCTCGGGCGGCACGTCCACCGGCCACGTCTGGTTCTGCGGCTACACGCCGGAGCTGGTGGGCTGTTCCTGGATCGGCCTCTGGCGCCCGGACCAGGGCCGCTGGCCGAGCGGCATCACGAGCGACAGCGCGGCGCAGCTGCTGCTCGAGGTCTTCCGCCAGATGGGGCGGCCCTCCCGCGGCTTCGCCGTCCCCCCCAACGTGGTGGTGGTCGACGGCGTGCCCTTCGTCAAGGGGACGGTGCCGGCCGGCTTCCTGCTCGGGCAGCAGAACGTGATCCAGGGGACGGTGGCTGCGGTCTCGTCGCTCTCGCTGACGCTGGACACCACCCTGGGGCCGGTGGACGTCCCGCTGGCTCCGGGCGCGGTGGCGGTGGGACCCGGGGGGAGCGGAGACGTTCCCTCGCTGGTCCAGGTGGGCGATAGCGTCACCGTCTGGCTCTCCAACGGCCAGGCGGTGCTGGTGGTGGACGCGCAGGGAAAGGGAAGCCTCTCCCTGAGCGGCACCCTGGACGCGCTAAACGCCACGCAGGTGACGCTCACCCTGGCGGGAGGAGGCCAGGTCACGCTCCCCCTGGCGCCTGATGCCGCCGTCACCGCCCAGGGCCAGCCCGTCGACCCGGCCCAGGTCCTGCCGGGTGCTCCCGCCGTCGCCCAGCTGGACGCCTCGGGGCGCGTGACGGCCCTGGACCTGACGTTGGCCGCCACCCCGGGCACCAGCGGCACCATCGTCTCGCTGGAGGCCGGCAGTCTCGTCTTCAGCCCCGCCTCGGGCGGCGGCCCCGAGATCCTGACCCTGGACCCGCAGGTGCGTGTGACGCTGGACGGCCAGCCCTCCAGCCTTGCGGCGCTCCGGCCGGGGATGGCCGCCACCCTCCTCACCGACCCCCGCAGCGGGGCGGTGACCGCCATCGAGGCCTCGTCGGGCGGTCCGTCCGGCGCGCCGGCGGGCGGCTCCGCCACCCAGGGCGCCACGCTCAGCGGCTGGCTGGTGGGGACGTCGGGCGGGGAGCTGCTGCTCTGGAGCGGCGGCTCGCTCCAGCAGGCGACGCTGGCGCCGGGGGCGCGGATCAGCTTCGACGGCCTGGCCGTCTCGCCCGACCAGCTGGCCGCCTACGTCGGCGAGCAGGCGACGCTCGCCCTGG
This sequence comes from Bacillota bacterium, assembly GCA_023511835.1. Lineage (NCBI taxonomy): Bacteria > Bacillati > Bacillota > Bacillota bacterium. The sequence goes on from JAIMAT010000016.1 coordinate 28,154, forward strand.
ACGCCGGCGGGCAGGCCAGCCGGGTGGCGCTCAGCCAGCCGCCCGGGCAGCTCTCGGGCGCGGTGGCCGGCCGCCGGGGGTCGACCCTCCTCCTCCAGGCCGGGCAGCAGCCGGTCCAGGTGGACTTGGGCGCCTCGCCCGTGGTGGTGGCGGGCGGTCAGCTGGCCGGTCTGGGCGTGCTCAAACCGGGCGTGCAGGTGGTGGTGGACCCGGGGGTGGCCGGTGCCTCCGCCCTGGTGGTCCTCCGCTGAAAGAGGGCGGCGCCGGTTCCCCCGCCGGCGCCGCTCCGCCAACCCGGTCCGCTCAGGACCCCGTCCCGCCCGCCTCCTCCGTCTCCCCCGCCTCCTCCAGCGCCTGCCGGTACTCCTCCGGGCGGTTGACGTTGGCCAGGAGAAGCCCAGGCGATCCGCAGGCGGCGATCTCCGCCTCCTCCAGGCGGCGCAGGCGACGGCCGGCCAGGAAGTCCAGCGGGCGCCGCACGCCGGCTGCCAGCGCCGCCGCCACGTCCGGGGCGAGCGCGCGCCGGTAGGCGGCGAAAAGCGGGTGCTCGCGCCCCCCGGGGGCGGGCAGGGCCGCTTCCCAGCCTTCCTGCAGAGGGGCCAGGAGCAGGCGGGCGAGGCAGGGCGAGGCAAAGGGCATGTCGCAGGCGACCAGCAGGCAGGACTCCCGGGTGGCCGCCCGCATCCCCGCCAGCAGGCCGGCCAACGGTCCCTCGCCCTCCAGGCCCAGCGGGTCGGGCACGACCCGGAAGCCGAGCCGGAGGTAGGGTTCGGGGCGGTTGGCCACCACCACCACCTCGGCCGCCACGGGCGCGAGCCTGCGCGCGATGCGGGTGATCAGCGGCTCGCCGCCGAAAGGCAGGAGCGCTTTGTCGCGTCCCATGCGCCGGCTCGCACCGCCGGCCAGAAGGATGAGGGAGGCCTCCGGCCCCTCCTCCCGGGGCGCGCCGGGGAGCCCCTGCGCGCTCACGCCCGGGCGGCGGGGCGCGCCCGCTTGCGCGCCAGCACCCGCCGCGCGGCCTCGGCCACGGCCTCCGCGGTCAGGCCGTACTTCCTGAGGAGCTCCTCCGGCTTGCCCGACTCGGCGAAGGTGTCGCGGATGGCGACGAACTCCACGGGCACCGGCTCCTCCTCGGCCAGCGCCAGGGCGACGCTGGAGCCCAGGCCGCCGAAGATCTGGTGCTCCTCGGCCACCACCAGCGCCCCCGTCTCGCGGGCGGCATGGACCAGCGCCTGCCGGTCGAGCGGCTTGACCGAGGCCATGTCCAGCACGCGGCAGGCGATGCCCTCCCCGGCCAGGCGCTCGGCCGCCTCCAGGGCGGCGGCCACCAGCAGGCCGTCGGCCACCAGGGTGACGTCGCGGCCCTCGCGCAGGAGCTGGGCGCGCCCGATGCGGAATTCGAAGGGGCGCTCGTAGACGACCGGCGCCTTGGGGCGGCCCACCCGGATGAAGACGGGGCCGGGATGGCGGGCCGCGGCTCGTACCGCCTGGCGCGTCGCCTCGGCGTCGGCCGGGACGAGGACGGTGAAGCCGGGCAGCACCTGGGCCAGGGCCACGTCCTCGATGGACATCTGCGAGACGCCGTCCTCGCCGATGGAGATGCCGCCGTGGCTGCCGACGATCTTGACGTTGGCGCCGCTGTAGGCCACGGCCAGGCGCAGCTGGTCGAAGGCCTTGGACATGACGAAGGTGGCGAAGCTGGAGACGAAGGGCACCTTGCCGGAGAGCGCCAGACCGGCGGCGGCCCCGACCATGTTGGCCTCCTGGATGCCCATGTCGAAGAAGCGCTCGGGGAAGGCCTCGGCGAACTTTTTCGTGTAGGTCGACTTGGCCAGGTCGGCGTCCAGCACCACCAGCTCGGGCATCTCCCGGCCCAGCTCGACCAGCACCTCGCCGTAGGCCTCGCGCGTGGCCGGGCCCAGCGCCAGCGCCATCAGGCCTCACCCCCCAGCTCGGCCAGGGCGCGCGCCGCCTCTTCGTGCGTGGGCGCGCGGCCGTGGAAGTCGTTGTTCCCCTCCATGAAGGAGACGCCCTTCCCCTTTACCGTCCGCGCCACCACCGCCGCCGGCCGGCCGGCACGCCGCTCGGGCAGCGGGAGGCGCCCGTCCGGGGCGGCCCGGCCCCGCTCCTCCGCCCCGGCGGAGCCGCGGCGCGCCGCCCAGAGGAGCGCGCGCAGCACCTGGGCCATGTCGTGGCCGTCGATCTCGACCACGTCCCAGCCGAACTGGCGCCACTTCTCGGCCAGCGGTTCGAGCGGCAGGATCTCGCCCACCGGCCCGTCCAGCTGAAGCCCGTTGGAGTCGACGATGGCCACCAGGTTCTCCAGCTGCCAGCGCGGCGCCGAGAGGGCGGCCTCCCAGACCTGCCCCTCCTGGAGCTCGCCGTCACCCAGCAGGACGAAGACGCGGTAGTCACGGCCGTCCAGCCGCCCCGCCAGCGCCATGCCCAGGCCGATGGAGAGCCCCTGGCCCAGCGAGCCGGTGGAGGCTTCCACGGCGGGCAGGTCGCGGTGCGAGGGATGGCCCTGCAGACGGCTGTCGATGCGGCGGAGCGTCCCCAGCTCCTCGCGCGGGAAGTAGCCGGCCTCGGCCAGCGCTGCGTAGAGGACGGGGACGGCGTGGCCCTTGGAGAGGATGAAGCGGTCCCGGTCGGGCCAGTCGGGCCGTTCGGGATCGTGGCGCAGGACGCCGAAGTAGAGCGCGGCCACGAGGTCGGCGGCCGAGAGCGAACCCCCGGGATGGCCGGAGCCCGCTTCCTCCAACATGCGGATGACGTCCCGGCGGAGCGTCTGCGCGCGGCGGCGCAGGAGGTCGACGTCCAACGTGGTCTGAAGCAGGCTCAAGACCAACACCTCCGGCGTGATGGGGCGGCTCGGGCGCGCCGCCTCGAGGCCTATTCTACCGCCCGCGGCCCCCGGGACCGGACGGGCGGTTTGACCGGCGGCGGCCGGCACCGCAAGATGGAGCCGCAAAGGCCGAGGAGGGGAGAGCGATGGCGGGCATCGTGGTGCACGGGGGCGTGGGCCACGGGGGCGACCCGGACGGGCGGCTCCGCGCCGGGGTGGAGGCGGCGGCGCGGGCCGGCTGGCAGGTCCTCTCCGCGGGCGGGGAGGCGCTGGAGGCCGTGCTGGCCGCGGTCCGCACCCTGGAGGACGACCCGCACTTCAACGCCGGCACGGGCGCCGTCCTCAACCTGGCGGGCGAGGTGGAGATGGACGCCGCGGTCGCCACCGGCGAGGGCGGCTTCGGCGCGGTGGCCGCGCTGCCGCGGGTTCGCCATCCCGTCGACGTCGCCCGGGCGGTGATGGAGGAGACGGACCACCTGCTGCTGGCCGGCCTGGGAGCGCTGGAGTTCGCCCGTGCGCGCGGCTTCGAGCCGTACAACCCGGTGACCGTGGAGCGGCTGGAGCGCTGGCAGCGCGACCGCCGCCTGCTGGAGGCGGGTGAGTCGCCCTACTGGAGGCGGCTGGCAGAGCAGGCGGCCCGCGAGCGGCACTACTCCACCGTGGGCGCGGCGGCGGTGGACGCCCGTGGCCGTGTGGCCGCCGCCACGTCCACGGGCGGCATCTCCCTCAAGCTGCCCGGCCGCGTGGGCGACACGCCGGTGATGGGCGCAGGCACCTTCGCCTCCGCCCTGGGCGCCGCCTCGGCCACCGGACACGGCGAGGGCATCCTCCGCCTTGGCCTCACCCGCCTGGCGGTGGAGCGGATGGAGCGGGAGGACGCCATGAGCGCCGTGCGGGCGGTGGTGGAGCTGGCCGGGCGCGCCGGCGTGGAGGCCGGTCTGATCGGCGTGGACGCCCGCGGCGGACTGGGTTTCGCCTTCAACACGGGGCGCATGGCCTGGGCCCGCGCCGGCGAGGAGGGCCTGGAGGCCGGGGCCTGAGGCGGAGGCCGGCGCCTGAGAGGGAGGGAGGATCCATGGCGGTTCTGGACCGGGCCGAGGTGGAGCGCCGGCTGGCGGCGCTGCCGGGATGGGAGTGGGCGGAGGGCGCCATCCGCCGCCGCTACCGCTTCCCCGACTTCGTGGCGGCCATGGGCTTCGTGCAGCAGGTGGCCCTGCTGGCGGAGAAGGCGGACCACCATCCCGACCTGCTCGTCCGCTACGGCGAGGTGACGCTGACGCTGGCCACGCACAGCGAGGGCGGCGTCACGGAGAAGGATCTGGAGCTGGCGGCCCGCATCGAGCGGCTCGGGGCGGCCGGCACGGTCGCCTAGACGCGCTCCCCCGGGGCCGCCGTCCCGCGTTCCGCCCCGCCGGGGCCAGCCAGCAGGGCGGCGGCCCGCTCGCGCTCCAGCAGGAGCTCCTCCAGGCGGGCGGCCAGATCGCGCCCGCCGGCCGTCTCCGCCTCCCCTAGCCGCCCGGCCGGCAGCTCCCGGACGGCCGCCTCCAGCGCCGCCTCCAGCGCCTCGCGGCCCGCGCCGGCCGGCGTCGCGCCCGCCTTCCCCTCCCCGGCCCCCGCGCCGCTCTCGCCAAGGAGCGCCAGCACCTCGCGCTCCGCGGACAGGAGCCGGTCGAGCGCCCCCCCGCCGCTGGCGCCGGCTGCCCGGGCCGCCGCCAGCGCCTCTTCCAGGCGCTCGCCCTGCGCGCGCCACCTCTCCAGGAAGCGCGACCGCCACCGTTCCCCGCCCACCCGGGCCGCCACCCGTTCGGCCAGGGAGCTGCTGCTCCGGCCCTCCAGCAGCGGCAGGAGGACCACGCGACCGCCGTAGGCCTCCACCACCGGCCGCTCCGGCAGCGGGCGGCCGGCGTAGTCGCCCCCCTTGGCGTAGATCTCCGGTCGCAGGCGGGCGATGAGCCCGGCCGGGCTGGCCTCGTCGAAGAGGACGACGAAGTCGACGGCGGCCAGCGCGGCCAGCAGCTCGGCCCGCTCGGCCGCGGGGACGAAGGGCCTGAGCGGCCCCTTCAGGCGGCGGACGCTCGCGTCTCCGTTGACCGCCACCACCAGCAGGTCGCCCAGCGCGCGCGCCGCCTCCAGGTAGCGGACGTGGCCGGCGTGGAGC
>JAIMAT010000017.1 GCA_023511835.1 Bacillota bacterium
GGCTTCCGGCGGTTCCTCCTCCGGGGTCTCCGGGGAGCCCGGGCGGAGACGTTCCTGGTCTTCCTGACGTACAACCTTCGAAAGCTCTTCTTCACCTGCCGGGAAAAGAGGCAGAAGCTGTGGCCGGCCGGAGCGGTGGCCTGAAGATAGCGCACGGAGCCAGGTCCGGGCTCTGTGGCCTGCCCAGTTACCTCCCACTCTTCGGCCCGCTGCTCGGGATCGCGATACTGTCCGATCGAATACCATGCCGCGTGATCCACTCACTCTTTCCAGGGCGTTAGTCTCTCAGGCTGCTAGGAGCGCCCCCGCCAGGGCCGCGCCGGCGGGCCGCGGAACCGCGAAGCGCCGCGCGCGGCCCCGGGGCCGTGCTCGCCAGGCAGGAGAAGGGGCGCGCGGAAGGGAACCTGTTCCGGCCGTGCGGGCGGAACAGGTTTTTTGCGCCCAGGGTGCGACGCGGGAGGAGGGCGGAGGCCTGCGGCCATGCGCCTGAAGTCGCTGGAGATCGCCGGCTTCAAGAGCTTCGCCCAGCCGGTCCGGCTGGAGTTCGGCCCCGGCATCACGGCCGTCGTCGGTCCCAACGGCAGCGGCAAGTCCAACCTGGCCGACGCCCTGCGCTGGGTTCTCGGGGAGCAGAGCCCGCGTGAGCTCCGCTCGGAGCGGATGGAGGACCTGATCTTCCACGGCAGCGCGGCCCGGCGTCCGGTGGGCGTCGCCAGGGTCACCCTCACCCTGGACAACAGCGACGGCAGCCTCCCGCTTCCGCACGCCGAGGTGAGCATCACGCGGGTGGTGGACCGGTCGGGCCTGAGCGAGTACCGCCTCAACCGGCAGCCCTGCCGGCTCCGCGACATCGCCGAGCTCCTCTGGGGCAGCGGGCTGGGGCGGAACAGCTACGCCTTCGTCAGCCAGGGGGAGGTCGACCGGCTCGTCGCCAGCCGGCCCGCGGAACGGCGCCTGCTGGTGGAGGAGGCGGCCGGGGTGACGCGCATCCGGGCCCGCCGCCAGGAGGCGGAGCGCCACCTGGGACGCGCCCGACAGGCCTGGGAGCGGGCCGGCGACCTGGTGGCGGAACTGGAGCGGGAGCACGCTCCGCTCCGCCTGGCCGCGGAACGGGCGGTCCGCCGCGCGGCGCTGGAGGAGGAGCGGCTCCGCCTGGCGACGAGCCGGCTCGGGCTGCGTTGGCGCCGCCTGGAGGAGGCGGGCGCGCGCCTGCGCGAGGAGCTGGCCCGCCTGGAGGAGGAGGCTCGCGCGGCGGCGGGCGAGGCGGCGCGGGCCGAGCAGGAGCTGGCGGAGGCCGCGCGCGAGGAGGCGGAGGCGCGCGAACCGCGCCTCCGCCTGGAACGGCGGGCGGCGGCGGAGGAGGCGCGGCGCCTGGCTGTCACCGAGCAGTGGCGCCGGCAGGTGGAAGAGAGCCGGCGCGCCGCCGAGGAAGCCAGGCGGGCGGCGGAAGCCCGGCCCGGCCGCGGGAGCCTGGAGGCGGAGCGGCGCCTCTCCGAGCTGTCTGAGGAGCGGGCGCGGGCCGAGGCGGAGGCCGAGCGGCGCGAGCAGGAGGCCCGCGAGGCGGCCGAGGAGGCCCGGGCGGCGGAGCGGGAGACGGGCGAGGCCGAGGCGGCCGCCAGCCGCGCGGAGGCGGCCTGGCGCCGGGCCGAGGAGCGCCTCCAGGACGCGCTTCGCCGCCGCGACGCGGAGCGGGCCGGGCGGAAGGAGAGACTGGAGGCGGCGCGCGCCCGCAGCGGGGAGGCCGAGCGGGCGCTGGCGCGGATGCGCGACGAGGCCGCGCTGCGCCGCCGGGAGGAGGCGGCCGCACGCGGGCGCCTGGAGGCGAGCCGGCAGCGGCTGGCGGCGGCGGGCGAGGAGCTGGAGCGGCGCCGGAGGCGGCGGCGCGAGGCGGAGGCCGGGCTGGAACGGCTGCGCGAGGCCCTGCGTGCGCGCCGGCAGCGCCTCGAGCTGTTGCGCGGGCTGGAGGAGTCGGAGGCGGGCTATCCGGCCGGGGTGCGCACGGTCCTGCAGGGCCGGCAGCGCGGCGAGCCGGCCTTCCGGGAGGTCGTCGGCCCCCTGGGGGAGCTTCTGCGGGTGGAGGAGGAGCTGGCGCGGGCCGTCGAGGTGGCGCTGGGCCCCCAGGCCTACCACCTGGTCATCGCCAGCGGCCGGGCGGCGCAGGAGGCGGTGGAAGCGCTCCGCCGCGCGGGGGCGGGGCGGGTCACCTTCCTCCCGCTGGACGCGCTGCGACCGCGCCGGCCCTCGGCCGACGAGGAGCCGGCGGAGCGGGAGGCGGGGGCGATCGGCTGGGCGAGCCGGCTCTGCCGCTACGAGCCGCGGCTGGAGCCGGCGGTGGCCTACGCCCTGGGACGCGTACTGGTGGCGCGGGATCTGGCGGCGGCGCGGCGCATCGCCGCCCGCTACGGGCTGCGCTTCCCGGTGGTGACGCTGGAGGGCGACCAGGTGCACGCGGGCGGCGCCATCAGCGGCGGCGCCTGGCGCGGGCGTGCTCCGGGCGTGGTGGCGCGCCGGGCGGAGGAGGAGCGGCTGGAGGCGGAGGCGGCCCGCCTGGCCGGGGAGGTTGGAGAAGGCGAGGCGTTGCTGGCGGAGGCCGCCCGCGCGGAGGCGGAGGCGGCGCGGGCGCGGGCCGAGGCGGAGGCGGAGGCCCGGGCGGCCGAGCTGGAGGCGGCGCGCGCGGAGGAGCGCGCCGGGCAGGTGGCGGCCCGCCTGGAGGAGCTGGAGCGGGCCCGGGCGGAGGCGGCCGCGGAGCTGGCCCGCCTGGAGGCGGAGACGGCGGCGGCCGGCGGAGACGGGGGGGAGCCGGCCGGGGAGGCGGACCTGCGCCGGGCGAAGGCGGATCTCGAACGGGCGGAGGCGGAGCGCCGGGAGGCGGGGAGACGGCTGGGCGAGGCGCGGCAGCGGTTGGAGGCGGCGCTCGCCCGCCGGCAGGAGACCGGCCTGGCCCGGGAGCGGGCGCGCGCACGGGCCGCGCAGCTGGCGCGCGAGCAGGCGTGGCTGGCCGACGAGGTGCTGCGGCTGGAGGAGGCGGCGCGCGAGCAGGCCGAGCGCGCACGCCAGGCGGCGCGCCGGGCGGAGGAGCTGGCGGCCGAGGCCTCGCGGCGGCTGGACGAGCTGGCGGCCCTCGCCTGGCGGGCGGAGTGCGCGGAGGAGGCGGCGGCCGGCCTGGCCGAACGGGAGACGGCCGCGCGCCGGCGGGGCGCGGCGGCGGAGGCAAGGCTCGGCGAGGCGCGTCGGCGCTCCGAGCTGGCGGCGCAGCGGATGCAGGCCGTCCGCCTCCGCCTCGCGCGTCTGGAGGCCGAGGGCGAGGCGCTGGGCCGGGAGGCGGCTGTCACCGGCGCGCGGGCGCCCTGGGAGGAGCCGGCGGGGGAGGAGCCGGCGCCGTTGGCCGAGGAGGAGCTCTCCGCCCGCCTGACCGAGGTGGAGGAGGAGCTGCGGCGCCTGGGCCCGGTCAACCCGGAGGCGCCGGGGCAGCTGGCCGAACTGGAGGGTCGGCTGGGCTTCCTGCGCCGCCAGCTGGACGACCTGGAACGCTCGCGGGCCAACCTGGAGCGACTCCTGGGCGAGCTGGAGGCCGAGGCCGAGCGCCGCTTCCGCCGCGGGCTGGAGGAGGTGCGGCGGGCCTTCGCCGCCATCTTCGCGCGCCTCTTCCAGGGCGGGGAGGCCGACCTGCGGCTCTCGGAGGAGGAGGGCGGCGAGGCCGGGGTCGAGATCGAGGTGCGGCCGCCGGGCAAGCGGCGCAGCCCGCTGGGCCTCCTCTCCGGCGGCGAGCGGGCGCTGACCGCGCTGGCCTTCCTGCTGGCGCTCGAGCAGGTGCACCCCTCGCCCTTCCTGGTCCTGGACGAGGCGGACGCGCCGCTGGACGAGAGCAGCGCGGCGCGGCTGGGCGCCTTTCTCCGGGAGCAGAGCCGGCGGCTGCAGGTCTTGGTCATCACCCACCAGCGGGGCACGATGGAGGTGGCCGACCGCCTCTGGGGCGTCACCAGCGCCGAGCGGGGCGTCTCGCAGCTCTTCAGCCTGGAGCTGGCGCGGGCGGCGTCGGAGTGAAGAGCGGGGGCCGGGGCGACCGCCCGGCCCCGGGGAGCGAGGTCGAAGCGGAGATGGCCGAGCGCGAGGGATGGCTGGCGCGGCTGCGGGCCGGACTGGCCCGCAGCCGCGAGGGGTTCGTGGCGCGGCTGCGGGCCGCCGCCGGCCTGCACCGGACGGTGGACGAGTCGCTCTTCGAGGAGCTGGAGGAAGTCCTCATCACCGGCGACGTGGGCGTCGAGGCGACGGAGCGGTTGCTGGAGGGGCTGCGGGAGGGCTGGCGCAGCCGGCGCTGGCGCTCCTCCGACGAGGTGCTCGAGGCGCTGCGGCAGGAGATGGCGCGGGTGCTGGCGGGCGGCCCGGGAGGGGAGCTGGACCTGGGCGGCCGGCCCTCCGTCCTGCTCTTCGCCGGCGTCAACGGCGTGGGCAAGACCACCACCATCGGCAAGCTGGCCTACCAGCTGGCCGCGCGCGGCCACCGGCCGCTCCTGGCGGCCGCCGACACCTTCCGCGCGGCGGCGGCCGAGCAGCTGGCCGTCTGGGCGGAGCGGGCCGGCTGCGACCTGGTCCGCCACGGCCCCGGCGCCGACCCGGCGGCCGTCGCCTTCGACGCCGTGCAGGCGGCCCGCGCCCGGGGCGCGGACATGGTGCTGGTGGACACGGCGGGCCGCCTCCATACCAAGAGCAACCTGATGGAGGAGCTGCGCAAGATCGACCGCGTCATCGGGCGCGCCGCCCCCGGAGAGCCGCGCGAGCGCCTCCTGGTCCTGGACGCCACCAGCGGCCAGAACGCGCTGCAGCAGGCGCGCCTCTTCCGGGAGGCCGTCCCGCTGACCGGCGTCGTCCTCACCAAGCTGGACGGCACCGGCAGGGGCGGCATCATCTTCGCCGTGCGCCAGCAGCTGGAGCTGCCCGTGCGCTGGGTGGGCGTGGGCGAGGGGATCGAGGACCTGCGCCCCTTCGACCCGGAGAGCTTCGTGGAGGCGCTCTTCGCCCCCCTGGAGGCGACCCCCGCCGCCGGCGGGGAGGAAGCGCGTTGAACCGCGACCCCCTCGAGCAGGCGGTCCGCGTCTCCCTGCTGCGCGACCTCTACGGCGCCCTCCTCACCCCCGGCCAGCGGCGCGTCCTGGAGCTGGCCTTCGACGGCGACCTCAGCCTGGCGGAGGTGGCCGAGCTGCTGGGGGTCAGCCGCCAGGCCGTCCACGACCAGATCCGCCGGGCCGTCGGGCAGCTGGAAGGCTATGAGCGCGCCCTGGGCCTGCTGGAGGAGGAGCGGGAGCGGCGGCTCGGCCAACGCGCCGCCCTGGTCGCCCTGGAGAGCCTGCGCCGCCAGCTGGAGGCGCTGGCTCTACCCGAGGAGGAGCGTCGGGCGCTCCTCCGGCGCTGGGCCGAGAGCGCCGAAGCCGTCCGCCGGCTGGCTCCGGCGGAGAGGCCGCGGGCGGGCCCGAGCGGCGCCGTTGACAGCGGAGGGGAGAGCGGCTAGACTCGCGCTGTCCTGTCAAGGGCTTCCCCTTCACAGGGAGGCCGGGCCCGGTGTGGGCCGGCCCGGTCGACGAGGCGGGAGAGGGGAGGGAGGCGGGTGTTCGACCAGCTCTCGGAGCGGCTGCGCGCGACCTTCCAGCGCCTGCGGGGGCGCGGCCGGCTGAGCGAGCGCGACGTGGACGAGGCGCTGCGCGAGGTGCGGCTGGCGCTCCTGGAGGCCGACGTCCACTTCCGCGTGGTGCGCGACTTCATTCAGCGGGTGCGCGAGCGGGCGGTGGGCGAGGAGGTGCTCGCCTCGCTGACGCCGGGCCAGCAGGTGATCCGGATCGTCCACGAGGAGCTGACCCGGACCATGGGCTCCGGCGAGGCGCGCCTGGCCGTCTCGCCGCGCCCGCCCAGCGTCTATCTCCTCGCGGGCCTGCAGGGCTCGGGCAAGACGACCACCGTGGCCAAGCTGGGCTACTGGCTCCGCCGCCAGGGACGGCGGCCGCTCCTGGTGGCGGCCGACTTGGCGCGCCCCGCGGCCGTGGAGCAGCTGCAGGTCCTGGGGGCCCAGGCGGGGGTGGAGGTCTTCAGCCGGCCGGGCGCCACGGACGCGGTGGAGGTGGCGCGCCAGGCGCTGGAGCAGGCCGTCCGGGCGGGCCACGACGCGGTCCTGGTGGACACCGCCGGGCGGCTGGAGATCGACGAGGCGCTGATGGTCGAGCTGGAGCGGATGAAGCAAGCCCTCCACCCGACCGAGGTGCTGCTGGTGCTGGACGCCATGACCGGCCAAGCCGCCGTCCACGTGGCGGAGACCTTCCACCGACGCCTGGGCGTCGACGGCCTGATCCTCACCAAGCTGGACGGCGACAGCCGCGGCGGCGCCGCCCTCTCCGTGCGCGAGGTGACCGGCCGGCCGATCCACTTCGCCGGCACCGGCGAGCGGCTGGAGGGACTGGAGCCCTTCCATCCCGAGCGCATGGCCGGCCGCATCCTGGGCATGGGCGACGTGCTCACCCTGATCGAGCGCGCCCAGCAGGCCTTCGACGCGGAGCAGGCGCGGGCCATGGAGAAGAAGCTGCGCGACGCCAGCTTCACGCTGGAGGACTTCGTCCAGCAGCTCCGCCAGGTGCGGCGCATGGGGCCGCTGGACCAGCTGCTCGCCCTGCTGCCGGGCATGGGGGCGCTCAAGGGGCTGCGCGGCGTGCAGGTAGACGAGCGGGAGCTGGCCCGCCTGGAGGCCATGGTCCTCTCCATGACGCCCGAGGAGCGGCGCCGGCCGGAGATCATCGACGGTTCGCGGCGGCGGCGCATCGCCCGCGGCAGCGGCACCCAGGTCCAGGACGTCAACCGCCTCCTGCGCGACTTCGAGCAGGTGCGGAAGCTGATGAAGAACATGGCCGCCGGCCTTCCCGCCGGCCGCTCCGGGCGCGGTGCCGTCCTCCCCGGAGCGCCGGGCGGCGCCCAGCGGCGGCGCAGGAAGGGGCCGCGGCTGCCTTTCTAGGCCGCGCCCGAGGAGATCGCCCGCCCGGGGGGCGGGAGAACGGGAACGAGGAGGCGCATCCAGAGATGGCCGTCAAGATCCGCCTTCGCCGCATGGGGGCCAAGCACCACCCCTTCTACCGCGTGGTCGTGGCCGACTCGCGCTCGCCGCGGGACGGCCGCTTCATCGAGTCCATCGGCTACTACGACCCCACCGCCGAGCCGGCCGTCTCCAAGATCGACGCGGAGAAGGCCGTGGCCTGGCTGCGTCGCGGCGCCCAGCCGACCGAGACGGTCCGCGCCCTCTTCCGGCGCCACGGCATCTTCGGCCTGGCCGAGGCCCGGTCGTCCGGGGAGGCACCCTCCGCGGACGGCGCGGAGGAGGAGCGGGACGGGGCCGCGGGGGCGCGGGACTGAGGCGGCGTGGCCGCGCGGGAAAGCCTGCGGCAGCTGCTGGAGCTGCTGGTGGAGTCGCTGGTGGAGCACCCCGAGGAGGTCCGCATCCGCGAGGAAGCCGATCCGGACGAGAGGGTGGTCCGCTTCCGCGTCCGCCTGGCGGCCGGCGACGTGGGCCAGCTGATCGGGCGCCAGGGCCGCGTCATCCAGGCGGTGCGCACCGTCCTCCGCTCGGCCGCCGGCCGCGCCGGCCTGCGCGCCGAGGTGGACGTGGAGGAGTGAGAGCGTGTCCGAGGCCGGCCGCATCACCGTCGGTCGCATCCGGGCGGCCCACGGGGTCGGCGGCGAGGTGCAGGTGGAGCCGCTGACCGACTTCCCCGAGCGCTTCCGCCGGCGCCGGCGCTACTGGCTGGAGGGACGGGAGGACGGCTGGCGGGAGGTGGAGAGGGTCCGCCGTCAGGGGGCCTACTTCCTGGTCAAGTTCCGCGGCGTGGAGGACCGTGAGGCGGCGGAGGCACTGCGCGGCGCGGAGCTGCAGGTGCCGGCGGAGGAGCTGGAGCCGCTGCCGGCAGGGGTCTACTACGACCACCAGCTGCTGGGCCTGGAGGTGCGGGACCGCGACGGCCGGCTCCTGGGCCGCGTGGAAGGCGTGGAGCATCCGCCGGCCAACGATGTCCTCCGCGTGCGCAAGAGCGGGGGCGAGGGCAGGCTCTGGATCCCGGCGCTGCGCGACGTGGTGCTGGCCATCCTGCCGGAGGAGGGACGGATCGTGGTCGACCTGCCGCCCGGCACGCCCGGTCTGGACGAGCGGCGGTGAGCGCCCGCCTGCGCATCGACGTCGTCACCATCTTCCCCGAGATGGTGGAGGCGGTCCTGGCCACCGGCATGCTGCGCAAGGCGCGGGAGGCGGGCCTGGCCGAGCTGCGCGCCGTGGACCTGCGCGAGTACGCCGAGGGACCGCACCGGATGACCGACGATGCCGCCTTCGGCGGCGAGGGCGGCCAGGTGATGAAGGTGGAGCCTATGGTCCGCGCGGTCGAGGCGCTGCGCGGGCCGGGGAGCCGCGTCGTCCTGCTGAGCCCGGCCGGGCGCCGCTTCGATCAGCGGATGGCCTGGGAGTACGTGGGCGTGCCGCACCTGATCCTCCTCTGCGGCCGCTACGAGGGCGTCGACGAGCGCGTGCGGCAGCTGGTGGTGGACGAGGAGCTCTCGGTGGGCGACTACGTCCTCTCCGGGGGCGAGCTGGCGGCGCTGGTGGTGGTCGACGCCGTCGTCCGCCTTCTGCCCGGTGTGCTCAACCGGCCGGGTGCGGCACGTGACGACTCCTTCTCCAGCGGGCTCCTGGAGGGACCGCAGTACACCCGCCCGCGGCTCTTCCGCGGGCTGGCGGTGCCGGAGGTCCTGCTCTCGGGCGACCACGGCGCCATCCGCCGCTGGCGGCGGAAGGAGGCGCTGCGCCGGACGCTGCTGCGGCGGCCCGACCTGCTGGCCCGGGCCGAGCTGGACGCCGAAGACCGGGAGCTGCTGGCCGAGGTGCTGCGCGAGCAAGGCCGGATGCTATAATGTGGCGCGTCACGGCAGGGAGGATGGTGCGGGCGCATGGACTGGCTTGAGGCGTTGCAGGCGGAGCAGCTCAAACGCGAGATCCCCGACTTCTCCCCCGGTGATACGGTCCGGGTGCATACGGTCGTCCGCGAGGGCGGTCGCGAACGCGTGCAGATCTTCGAGGGGACGGTCATCGCCCGCAAGCACGGCGGGTTGCAAGAGACCTTCACGGTGCGCAGGATCGCCTCCGGCGTCGGTGTCGAGCGGATCTTCCCCCTCCACTCGCCGCGCGTCCAGAAGATCGAGGTCGTCCGGCGCGGGGCAGTGCGGCGGGCCAAGCTCTACTACCTGCGCCAGCGCACGGGCAAGTCGGCCCGCGTGCGCGAGCGGAGGCAAGAGCGGCCCGGCGCGCAGGGCGGAGCCCGGGAGTCGTCATGACGGTCGAGCGAGGGCGCCCCGTCCGGGACGCCCTCGAAGTGATCCTGATCGCGCTCCTCATCGCCGTCGGCATCCGGACCTTCGTGCTCGAGGCGTTCGTCGTCGAGGGCCCCTCCATGGAGCCGACCCTCTACTCCGACGAGCGCCTCCTGGTCTTCAAGCTCGCCTATCTCTTCTCGCCGCCCCGGCCGGGCGACATCGTGGTCTTCCGGGTGCCCTGGGACGGCTCCAAGGATTACGTCAAGCGCGTAATCGCGGACGGTGGGCAGACGGTGGAGATCCGCCAGGGCACCGTCTACGTCGACGGCCGGCCGCTCAGCGAGCCCTACATCCACTTCACGGACCGGAGCAACCTGGCTCCGGTGCGGGTGCCCGCCGGCTACATCTTCGTGCTGGGCGACAACCGCCCGGAGAGCGAGGACAGCCGCTACTTCGGCCCCGTCAGCCAGCAGCTGGTGGAGGGGAAGGCCGTCGTCCTCTGGTGGCCGCCCAGCCGGTTCGCCTGGCTGGGCGGTCCCCTCTGAGCGGGAGGCGGCCGGGGCGCGGGAGCGCGCCGGTGGCCCGGCAGCCGGGGCCTCCCCCGGCTGCCTGCCGGACCGGAGGGCGGCTAGGAGCGGGAGACCAGCTTGGTCAGGGAGCTGGCCAGCGCCCGCTGCTCGGCCTCGTTGCTCACCTGCCACATCTCCTTGAGAAGGCGCTGCTCGGGGCTGCGCGGCGCCACCTCGCGCACCAGCCAGTCGCCGATGCGGCTGGCCTGCTCGGTGATCGCCGCCTGGTTCATGCCCATCTCCTGGGCTGCGGAGACGCGCTGAGCCAGCTCCTGCTTGAAGCGATCGAAGGTGTCGGTGTACTCCAAGGCTTCGCCCTCCCCGTTCCACTCATGGATGCGCAAGCTTAGTATGCGCGCCGTCGCGACGCCTACTCCGGCCACCGGGGACCGGCGGGCGAGGGCAGGAAGGGGTCCTTCCGTTGCCGCACGAAGATGGATCAGCGGGAGGGATGCGCCGGCCCGGCCTCCTGCGGGGCCACATGGCGCGCGCGCTGCGCCTCTCCCGCCAGCTGCTGCACGCGGTGGACGCCGTGGTCGAGGTGCTGGACGCACGCATCCCGCGCGCCAGCCGCTATCCGGCGCTGGCACGGATGCTGGAGGGGCGGCCGCGCCTGGTCGTCCTGGCCAAGGCGGACCTGGCGGACCCGGCGGTCACGCGGGCCTGGCTGGAGGCGTTCACCGCCGCCGGCGAGCGGGCGCTGGCGCTGGATCTGCGCGGAGGTGGCGAGCCGGCGCGACTCCGCCGCGAGCTGCGGAGACTGGCCGCCGGGCGCGGCGGCATCCGCGCCCGGCGCCCGCTGCGGGTGATGGTGGTCGGGCTGCCGAACACCGGCAAGTCGACGCTGCTCAACCGGCTGGCCGGGCGCGGTGCGGCCCGGACCGGCGCCCGGCCGGGGATCACCCGCGGCGAGCAGTGGATCCGCGGCGACGGCTACGAGCTGCTCGACCTGCCGGGCGTCCTTCCCGCCACCCTGGGCAACCGGCGGGTACTCGTCCGGCTGGCCGCCTGCGAGCTGGTGGGGACCGAGGCGGTACCCGAGGCGGAGGCGGCCCGCTGGCTGGCGGAGTGGCTGGCGGAGCGGGCGCCGGCGGTGCTGGAGGAGCGGTACGCCTGGCGGGTCGGCGAGGCCGTCCTGGAGGCGGTGGCGCGACGGCGCGGGGCGCTCCTGCCGGGCGGCCTGCCCGATCTCGAGCGCGCCGGGCGCGCGCTGCTGGCCGACTTCCGCCTGGGCCGCCTGGGCCGGCTCAGCCTGGAGGAGCCCGACGATGCCGGACCTGCTACGTGAGGAGCGCTGGTGGAGGATGGGCGTCCGCTGGGTGGCGGGCGTCGACGAGGCTGGCCGGGGCCCCCTGGCCGGCCCGGTGACGGCGGCTGCCGTCGTCTTCCCGCCGTGGGTGGAGGCGGATCGGCTGGCGGGCGTCGACGACTCGAAGCGGCTCTCGCCGGCGCGGCGCCGGCGGCTCGTGCCCGTCATCCTGCGCGAGGCGGCGGCGTGGGCGGTGGGCGAGGCGTCGGTGGAGGAGATCGATCGGCTCGACATCCGCCAGGCCACCTTTCTCGCCATGCGCAGGGCGCTGGCGCTGCTGGCGGTGCCCGTGGGGGCGGTGCTGGTGGACGGGCCGGCCTCCCCCGGTCCGGCCCTGCCGCCGGAACGGGTGGAGGCCGTGGTGGGGGGCGACCGCCTCTCGCTGAGCGTGGCGGCCGCCTCGGTGCTGGCCAAAGTGGTGCGGGACATGCAGATGGAGGAGCTGCACCGGCTCCATCCCGGCTACGGGTGGGCGCGAAACAAGGGGTACGGGACGGCGGAGCACCGCGAGGCCATCGCCCGTCTGGGTGCCTGCCGTCTCCACCGGCGCAGCTTCCTGGGCGGGGGAGAGGAGGGGGCCGAGGCCTCCTGAGCGGCCGGGGGCCGGGCCGGATCCGGGAAAGGGGGACGAGCCGTGACAGGTGTACGCAAGGCGGTCATCCCGGCGGCGGGGCTGGGGACGCGCTTCCTGCCCGCCACGAAGGCGCAGCCGAAGGAGATGCTGCCCGTGGTCGACGCTCCCGCCATCCAGTACGTGGTGGAGGAGATCGTGGCCGCGGGCATCGAGGACGTGCTGATCGTCACCAGCGCCAACAAGGGCTCCATCGAGGACTACTTCGACCGCTCGCTCGACCTGGAGGCGGCGCTGGCGGCCCGGGAGGGGAAGGCCGCCGAGCTGGAGATGGTCCGGCGCATCGGCGAGATGGCCAACGTACACTACGTCCGGCAGAAGCAGCCGCTGGGGCTCGGCCACGCCATCCTCTGCGCGCGCATGCACGTGGGTGACGAACCCTTCGCCGTGCTCCTCCCCGACGACCTGATCCGGGCCGAGCCCTCGGCCCTCCGCCAGCTCCTCGAGGTGGTCGAGCCGGGCACCTCGGTGGTGGCGGTACAGCCGGTCCCCCACGCGGAGGTCTCGCGCTACGGGGTGGTCGACGTGGAGGCGGAGGGCGGCGGAAGCTACCGGGTGCGCGACATGGTGGAGAAGCCGCGGCCGGAGGAGGCGCCCTCCGACCTGGCCGTCATCGGCCGCTACGTCCTCGACCCGGCGGTCTTCGACGTGCTGGAGCGGCTGGAGCCGGGACACGGCGGCGAGATCCAGCTGACGGATGCCCTGCGCCGCCTGGCGCGGCGGGGGGCCGTGCGGGCGCGGGAGGTGGAGGGGGAGCGGTTCGACGTGGGCGACCGCGTCGGGTGGTTGACGGCCAACCTGCGCTACGCGTTGGACCGGCCGGATCTGGCTCCGGCGCTGCTCGACTTCCTGGAGCGGACGCTGGAACGGGCGAAGCCCGGAGGCGGGCGGTGAGCGAGGCCCCGCGCGCCCAGGCCGGCGCGCGCGCCGCGGCGGGCGCCCTGGGCGGGCGCCAGCTGGTGGTGGTGGCCAACCGCGAGCCGTACGTCCACCGCCGGCGCCCGGGCGGCGTGGTGGTGGAGAGGCCGCCCGGCGGGCTGGTCGCCGCCCTCGACCCGGTGCTGCGCGCGGTGGGCGGGACCTGGGTGGGCTGGGGAAGCGGTTCGGCGGACCGCCAGGCGGTCGACGCGCACGACCGCCTGGCGGTGCCGCCGGAGGAGCCCGCCTATACGCTGCGCCGGGTCTGGCTGAGCCGGGGCGACGTGGCCGGCTTCTACAACGGCTACGCCAACCAGGCGCTCTGGCCGCTCTGCCACCTGCTGCCGTCGCTGGCGCGCTTCGAGCGCGGCTTCTGGACGGCCTACCGGCGTGTCAACGCCCGCTTCGCCCGGGCGGTGGCGGAGGAGGTCCGGCCCGGCGCGCGCATCTGGATCCAGGACTACCACTTCGCCCTGCTCCCCGACCTGCTGCGCCGCGAGCTGGAGCGTCGCGGCGTCGCCGGCTTCCGTCTCGGCCACTTCTGGCACATTCCCTGGCCGCCCTGGGACGTCTTCCGCATCTGCCCGCAGCGGACGGAGATCCTGCGCGGCCTCCTCGCCAACGACCTGCTCGGCTTCCATCTCCCCCGCTTCGCCGACAACTTCCTGGACTGCGTAGAGCGGGAGCTGGGACTCCCGGTCGACCGCGCGCGCGGGACGGTGGAGCTGGAGGGTCGCAGCATAGCCGTGGCCGCCTTCCCCATCAGCGTCGACTTCGCGGCGCTGGAGGAGGAGGCTCTCTCCCCTGCGGCGGTGCGGGCCTTCGAGCGCTTCGCGCGCAGCCGCGGCCTCGCCGGCCAGCGGCTTCTCCTGGGTGTGGACCGCCTGGACTACACCAAGGGCATCCCCGAGCGGATGGCGGCCGTCGACCGCTTCCTGGAGCGTTTCCCCGACTGGCGGGGCCGCTTCCGCATGATCCAGAAGGTGACGAAGAGCCGGAGCGAGATCCCGGCCTACCGACGCCTGGAGGAAGAGGTGCGCGCGGCGGTGGCCCGCATCAACGAGCGCTGGCGGGAGGGGAGCTGGGAGCCCATCCTCTATGTGGAAGGAGGCCTGCCCCCGCACACGCTGGCCGGCCTCTACCGGGCCGCCGACGTGGCCCTGGTCTCTTCGCTCCAGGACGGGATGAACCTGGTCTCCAAGGAGTACATCGCCTGCCAGGTGGAGGAGCGGGGCGTCCTTCTGCTCAGCGAGCTGGCCGGAGCGGCCGAGGAGATCGAGGGCGCGCTCCGCATCAACCCCTACGACGTGGAGGCCATGGCCGAGGCGCTCCACGCCGCCTTCACCATGCCCGAGGAGGAGCGGCGGCGGCGCATGCGCTCCATGCGCGCCTTCGTGCGCGAGCACGACATCTACCGCTGGGAGGAGGAGTTCTTGGGAGCGCTGGAGGAGGCGGCGGCCGGCCGGGGGGAGAGCTGGCAGGAGCGGCTGCTGGCCCGCCTGCGGGAGCGTCCCCGGCTGGCCCTCTTCCTGGATTACGACGGAACCCTGGCCCCGATCGCGGAGCGGCCCGAGGAGGCCGCCATCCTGCCGGCCGCGGAGGAGGCGCTGCGCCGGCTGGCAGCCCTCCAGGGGAGCCTGGTGGCCGTCGTCAGCGGCCGCTCGCTGGAGGACCTCCAGCGCCGCCTGCCCTGGCCCGGCCTGGTGCTGGTGGGCAACCACGGTTTCGAGATGGCCCGCGACGGCCGGCGGCGGGCCCACCCGCTGGCCGAGCGGGCGCGCGCGGACGTGGCCCGGGCGGCGAAGCTGGCCGCGGGGCGGCTCCGCGCCGTGCCGGGGGCGCGCGTGGAGGCGAAAGGGCTGACCGCCAGCGTCCACCTGCGCGGGCTGCCGCCCGCGGCGGCCGAGGAGGCCCGTGCCGCGGTGGAGGCCGCCGTGCGCGAGGCCTCGCCGCGCGGCGGTCTGGTGATCACGCCGGGCAGGCAGGTGCTGGAGATCCGGCCGGACGTCGCCTGGGACAAGGGACGGGCCGTGCTCGACCTGCTCCGAGAGGCGGCCGGCCCGGCCTGGCCGGAGGAGTGGACGGTCCTCTACGCCGGCGACGACCAGACCGACGAGTCCGCCTTTCTCGCCCTGCCTCCGCCCGCCTTCACGGTCCGGGTGGGAGCCGAGGAAGCCGGCGGGGCGCCGACCGCCGCGCGCGAGCGCCTGCCCGGGCCCGAGGCGGTCGCGCGGCTCCTGGAAGCCATGCTGCGCGTACTGGAAGGAACTGGATGACGACCGGCGAATGCCCTCCTCCGGGGCGTTGCAAAGGGGGCGAAGGGGCTGGCGCTGGCCGTCGTCCGTTCCGCCACGGTGGTGGGCGTGGAAGGTCGCCTGGTCGACGTCCAGGTGGACGTGGGGCGGGGGTTGCCCGGCTTCACCGTGGTCGGCGGCGCGAGCCCCGTGGTGCGGGAGGGCCGGGACCGGGTCCGCAGCGCCCTGCGCAACGCGGGCTTCGCCTTCCCGGCCGCCCGCGTGACCGTCAACCTGGCGCCGGCCGGGCTGCCCAAAGGGGGCACGCACTTCGACCTGGCCATGGCGCTGGGTCTGCTGCTGGCCAGCGGCCAGCTCCGGCCGCCGGCCGGCGGCTGGGAGGAGACGCTGGTGCTGGGCGAGCTGGCGCTGGACGGCCGCGTCCTGCCCGTCCACGGCGCCCTGCCCATGGCGCTGGCGGCGCGCGCCCGGGGTTTCCGGCGAGCCCTGGTGGCGCCGGGCAACGCGGCCGAGCTGGAGCTCCTGCCGGACTGGGAGGTACGGACGCTGGAGCGCCTGGCGCAGCTGGCGAGCCCGGGTCCTGCGCCGGTCGCGAAGCAGGCCTGGGCGTCCGGCGGGAGCCGGCCGCGCGCGCGGGGGGAGGAGGCGGGGGGCCGGCCGGTGCTCCTGGAGGAGATCGTCGGCCAGGCCGCCGCCAAGAAGGCGCTGGAGCTGGTGGCGGCCGGCGGCCACCATCTGCTTCTCTCCGGGCCTCCCGGAGTGGGGAAGAGCATGCTCGGCCAGGCGCTGCCCGCCCTGCTTCCTCCCCTGGAGGGGGAGGAGCGGTTGGAGAGGGCGGCGGTGGCCAGCGCCGCCGGCCTCGGCCTGGCTCTCGAGCGCCCTTTCCGCGCGCCGCACCATTCCGCCACGCTGGCTGCCGTCATCGGCGGCGGCGCGGCGCTGCGTCCCGGCGAGGCGACGCTGGCGCATACCGGTATCCTCTTTCTGGACGAGGCCGGCGAGTTCGCTCCGGAGGTGCTGGAGGCGCTGCGCGAGCCGCTGGAGTCGGGCGAGATCCGGCTGGCCCGCTCCTGGGGGACGGTCCGCCTGCCCGCCCGCTTCACGCTGGTCGCGACGCGCAACCTCTGCCCCTGCGGCCGGCGCGGCGCGCCCGGGCAGTTCTGCCAGTGCCGGCCCTGGGAGGTGCAGCGCTACGAGGCGCGCCTCTCGGGGCCGCTCCTCGACCGGATCGACCTGCACGTGCGGGTGGAGGGTGAGCCCGTGCGGGAGTTCCGCCCCGCGCGCACGGCGGAGGTGCTCGAGCGCGTCGCCCGCGCCCGGGAGCTGCAGCGGCGGCGCGGCGGGCCCGAGAACGGGCGCCTGGAGGGCGCGCTGCTGCGCGAGCTGGCGCCGCTGGAGGCGGAGGCCGAGCGGACGCTGGAACGACTGCGCGCGGCGGGCTTCCTGAGCCTGCGTTCGCGCGACCGTCTCCACCGAGTGGCGCGGACGCTGGCCGACCTGGAGGGGCGCGAGCGGATCGAGGCGGGAGACGTCGCCCTGGCGGCCCAGCTCTGCCGGCCCCTCAGGCTCGAGCCGCCGGCGGGGGGCGAGGCGGGCTTCAGGCCGGCGTGAAGAGACGGTGATACCAGGCCTCGCCCGCCACGCCGCCGGCCAGGAGCCCCAGCCCGGCCCGGGCCGCCGCCTCTTCCAGCGACTCGGGCGCCATCCGCTCGCGGGCGGGCGGCCCGAAGTCGAGACCCCGGTCGGGGTCGAACTCCACCACGAGGAGGCGCCCCCCGGGGTCGAGCAGGCGACGCGCCAAGGCGAGGAAGCGGGACGGATCGCCCAGGTGGTGGAGGACGTTGGCGGCCAGCGCGCGGTCGAGGCTGCCCGCGGGGATGGGCAGCTCCTCGGCCTCCGGGGCGGCCAAGTCGGCGGCCACGGCGCGCACCCAGCGGTCCAGACGGGCGGCGTGCGCCAAGCGCTCCGCGTGGGCGACCATGGCCTCGCTCCGGTCGACCGCCCAGACGCGGCCTCCCGGGCGGACGCGCGCCGCCATCTGGAGCGCCACCAGACCGGGTCCCGAGCCGAGGTCCGCCACCTCCATGCCGGGGCGGAGATCGAGGATACCCAGCCAGCGGGCCGAGACTTCCGCGCGCAGAAACTGGTGGGCGAGCAGGCGTTCCGGGACGAAGCCGGGATCGTCCATCGTCCGAGGGCCCCCTTCGTGGACGGGATGCGGGCGGATGCCGCCGCTCCCGCCCCCGGGTAGACTGGGGGCGGGAGGCGGTGGCGGTGGCGCTGCGGGTGGAGATCCCCGGGCGGAACCCGGTCCGCATCGAACATGTCGTCTTCGACTTCAATGGTACGCTGGCCTGCCGCGGGGAACTCTTCCCCGGCGTCCGCGAGCGGCTGGAGGCGCTGGGCCGGCGCTGCCAGGTGCACGTGGTCACGGCCGACACCTTCGGCACCGCCGCCGCCCAGCTGCGAGGCCTGCCGCTGGCCCTCCAGGTGCTGGAGGGCGACGAGGGGGGCGGCGCCAAGCGGCGCCTGCTGGCCGGGCTGGGTGCCGACCGCTGCGCCGCCGTGGGCAACGGCCGCAACGACCAAGCCATGCTGGAGGCAGCCGAGCTGGCGGTGGCGGTGATGGGCCCCGAGGGACTCTATCCGCCGCTGCTCCAGGTGGTCGACCTGGTGGTGGCCAACCCCGTCGACGCGGTCGACCTCTTTCTGGAGCCGCGGGGCTTCGTCGCCAGCCTCCGCCCCTGAGAGGCAGCCCGGCCCGGGGGGTGGCCCGAAGCGGCGGGGCGTCCGCCGCCGGAGTTCGCGCCCCTCAGCGCGCCGCGAAGAGCGTCACCCCGCCGGCTCCCTCCATCCTTCGGACGCGCCCGGCCCGCTCCAGCCAGCGCAGGTGGGCCAGCGTCTCGCCCAGCGCGAAGAGCCGCTGCTCCAGCGGCAGGTCCGGCGCGAAGAGCCGGAAGAGGAGCTCGTAGGCGCTGGCCGGGTGCCGGCCGGCCGCCTCCCGACAGCGCTCCAGCCTCTCGTCGTGGTGGCGTTCGATCTGCTCCAGCCGCGCGCCGAGCTCCTCCAGCGAGTCGCGGTGGGCGGGAAGGACGCGGCGCGCCGGCAGCCGCTCCAGCCTTCGCAGCGAGCCGAGGTACTCCTCCAGCGGCTCGCTGGAGCCGCCGGGCCAGAGGCTGACGTTGGGCGTGATCTTCTCCAGCACGTGGTCGCCGCTGAAGAGCAGGCGCGGCTCGGGCAGGTAGAGGCAGAGATGGCCGGCCGTGTGGCCGGGCGTCCAGAGCGCCACGGCCTCATGCGGGCCGAAGCGGAGCCTCTGGCCGTCGTGGAGCGCCGTCAGGTGTGGGAGCGGGTGGCAGGCGCTGGCGATCAGCGGGCTGGCCTCCAGGAGGGGGCCGCTCTCCGCGGGGGGGACACCGTGGGAGGCCATATACTCCCGCATCCGAGCCAGGTGGCGCTGCCGTTCCGCCGGCCAGGGCGAGGCGATGCGCAGCACCAGGGGGAGCTCGCGCGCGTGGACCAGGACGCGGCCGCCCCATCGCTCCGCCAGCCAGCCCGCCAGACCCAGGTGGTCGGGGTGGAAGTGGGTGACCACCACTTGGCGGAGCGCTCCCGGCTGCCAGCCGAGCTCGCGCGCGGCCGACTCCCAGAGGCGGCGCGCCGGGGGCCAGTCCAGCCCCGGGTCGAGAACGCTCCAGCGACCCGACTCGTCTTGCGCCAGGTAGCTGTTGGTCCAGCCCAACGGCCCGGGGACCGGCGGGCGGAGACGGAAGAGGCCCCCCTCCAGCGGTTCGGGCGAGCCGCCGGGCGCCGGCGGCGAGGCGGGGCCGCCTGCGGTCGCGGGTGCAGGGTTCAGAGACGAATGGTCCATGGGTAGTCGTCCACCACCGGTTCGATGTCCAGGACGGACATAGGGATGCTGAAGCGGCCGCCGTCGCGGTCGGTCAGCTCGGCCATGCGGACGAAGTTGGGCGCCGCCTCGTCCGGGTAGACCACCGCGTCCCGCCGGAAGAGCCTCAGCCGCTGGAAGGGGCCGGGCAGCGGCGGAGTCGCGGCGGGGGCGAGGCGCACCTCCTCCACGCGGCGAGCCACAGGCGGGCGCCCGGGAAGCTCTTCCTGGTAGGCGTTGACGAAGACGCTCTCCTGCCAGAGCGGCCCCAGGAAGAGCTCGAGCACCTCGCGCGCGGCCCGCTCCGCGCCCCGACCGAAGTTGCCGGGCACCACCACCGTCCGGGCGGCCAGCGCCTCCACCTCTTCCACCGCCACCAGCGGCAGGGCGAGATCGCTACAGACCAGAAAGACTGCCGTCACCGGCTCGCCCGCCCCCGCGGGCTGCAAGCGGACGCGGTGGAGGCGGCGGTAGGGCCGCACGCCGATCTCCGCGAAGCGGGGGTCGTACCTCCGCTGCTCGAAGGACTGGACCGTCACCTTGGCCTGGGGCGCGTGCAGCTCGCCGTGGCGGGTGACCACCACCAGCGTGTTGTAGGCGGCGCCCGGCTCGGCGCCGGGAAGGCGGAGGCCGTTCTCCTCCGGCACCAGGTTGAGCGTGGTCACCAGGTTGAGCCCCAGGCGGGGAGCCGTCCGGGCCAGCGCCTCCAGCGCCCGGCGGGAGGCTTCGCGGGTGTAGGCCAGGTATTCCGGCAGGACGACGCAGGCGCCCGGCTCCGCCTCCACGCTCTCCAGGCGGGCCAGCACCTGCTGCAGGACCTCCTCTTCCGGCCCCATGCGGTAGGCCAGCGGGATCCAGCGCGGCCCGCTCACCGGCCCTGCGCCCCCGTCCCGTCGGCGCCCAGCGCCGCGGCCGGCAGCGGGAGGCCGTCGGCGCCGTCGGCGCCGGGGAACTCGCGCGCCGCGGGAGTCCGGCCCACGTCGTCGACCAGGTGCCCGTAGCCGGTCCGGCGGAGCGCGGCGAGCAGCTCCTTCCAGTCTCCGGCGCGGGCCTTGGGGGCGACGACGGTGACGCGCTCGGTATGGATGACCAGGAGCTCCTCGGTGCCGAAGGCGATCAGCGGATGGCCGGCCTCCTCGTTGTGGAGCGTGCAGCCGGTCGCCGCCAGGGCCAGGCCCTCGCCCAGCACGCGGTTGCCGCTTTCGTCGGCCTCGGTCAGCCGGTCGAGCGCCGTCCAGCTGCCCACATCGTCCCAGGTAAAGCGACCCGGCACCGTCGCCACGTCGCCGCCCAGGCGCGCCTCGTCCTGCATGACGCCGTAGTCCACGCTGATGGCGGTGAGGCCGGCGAAGAGCCCCGGCCGCTCGGAGGGCGCCGCCGCCCAGGCACGCTCCAGCCCCGCGCGCAACTCGGGCAGGCGCCTTCCCAGCGCCTCCAGGATGCGCTCCGCCCTCCAGACGAAGATGCCGCTGTTCCAGAGGTAGCTCCCTTCCTCCAGGAAGCGGAGCGCCCGCTCCATGTCCGGCTTCTCGACGAAACGGTCGACCCGGTAGGCGCCCGCCACCCCTTCCAGCGGCCCGCCCAGCCGGATATAGCCGAAGCCGGTCTCGGGACGGGAGGGACGGATGCCCAGGGTGACCAGCGAGCCCCTGCGCGCGGCCTGTAGCGCGACGCCCACCGCCGCGGCGAAGGCCTCCAGATCCGCCAGGTAGTGGTCGGCGGGCATCATGACCAGCACGGCCTCCGGGTCGACGGCGCGTACGTGAAGCGCAGCCCAGCCGATGCCGGCCGCCGTGTCGCGGCGTACCGGCTCCAGGATCAGCCGCCGCGCCACCAGGTCGGCGGGGAGTTGCTGGCGAAGAAGCGGCTCGTACTCGGCGGCGCTCGCCACCCAGATCCGCTCCTCCGGCACCAGGGCGCGCGCCCGCTCGAGCGCCTCCTGCAGGAGCGTCCTCTGGCCGAAGAGGCGGATGAACTGCTTGGGCAGCGAGGGCGTCGAGCGCGGCCAGAAGCGCTCGCCCCGGCCTCCCGCCAGGATGACCACATGGTCGGCCATCATGCCACCTCCACTCCACGCCGGTTTCTGCACGGCCGAGCCGCGATCCTCCGCCGGCCAGGCCCTGCTGCGGCATGGGACGGCTCCCGCGCCGGGCAGGCTAGGAACGGAGATGCCGGGCTCGCCGGCTGGGGGTGTTTGCGCGCTGTCCGAGGCCTGGCCCGTCGGCTCGATGCTGGCCGTGGGTGCGCTGGGCGCCCTGCTCCTCGGCGCCGGCCAGCACGTCCTCGAGACTCTCGGCCTGGGGGCGCGGCAGGCCTGGCTCCTGCTCTCGCTGCTGGCGGTCAGCAGCTGGCTGCCGCCGGTGGCGCTGGGTCCGCTGGAGGTCAATCCCGGCGCCACCCTGGTGCCTTTGGGCGTCAGCCTCTATCTCCTGCTGGGGGCGGACCGGCGCGAGGAGAAGGTGCGGGCGAGCCTTTCCAGCCTGCTGGCCATGGCGGTGGTCTTCGCCGGCGACCAGCTCCTGCCCGCCGATCCGGGCAGCGGGCCGAATGCGCTGGCGGTGCTGGCCGACCCGGTCTGGGCGCCCGGCCTGGCCGGCGGCCTGCTGGGCGCCCTGCTGGGCGGCTCCGGCCGGGGCGCCTACGTGGCGGCCACCCTGGGCGTCCTGGGGAACGACCTGGTCTCGGTCTTCCTGGCCGCCGTCACGGGCGTGCCCGGCGCGCTGGCGGCCCTGGGCGGGGCGGGGATCCTGGACGCCACCGTCATCGCCGGCTTCATCGCGGTGCTCTTGACGGAGCTTCTCGGCCGGCTGCGGCGCCGGCGGCTCTCCCGTCCGGGGGCCCGCAGCCGGCGAGCGGTGCGGCGGCGGCCCCCCGCGGCCGCCGCCGCGGGACGCCTCTTCACGCGGCGGCCGTCGCTGCCTGCCGGGGAGCGGGGGGCCGCCCTGCTCGCCCTCGGCCTGGCTTCCTCCCTCCTGGCCGCAGGCTGGTGGTGGGGGCCGTACGGCCCCGGCGCCCTGGCCGAAGGCCGGCCCTGGGGCGACGAGGTGCTGGCCGGAGCGCCCTACCTCCTGCGGGAGGACGGGGGACGGCTCTGGACCACGGGCCGCCTTCTCCGGCCCGGCGACCGCTGGTCGCCCGCCGCCCGCACCTGGTACCGGATCGTCCGCCTCGCCGGGCGGACCGCCTGGGCCACGCGGGTGGCTGCCCCGCCTGCGCCGGGTGCCGCAGCTCCGCCGGGGGCGGCGGGCGGGGTCCGCGAGGCGCTGGCGGCGCAGGTCCTGCAGGCGGGCCTCTACGCCACCCACGACGACGAACGGTATGCCGGCGTCGCGCAGGGAACGGGAGGGGCAGCCGGCGGACCGGCGGACGTCCGCCAGGCCGCCGTCTACCTCGCCGAGCGGTTGCGGGCGGCGGGAGTGCCCGCCCGCGTCGACCTGCACAGCCATCTGCCCCACGACCGGGGCGCCTACCGGCGCTCGCGGCGAAGCGCCGTGGCGCTCCTGGCGCGGGCGGGCAGCACCCTCCTGCTCGACCTCCACCGCGACCCGGCGGCCCAGGGCCGCGCGCAAGTGCCCGGCCTGGGCGACGCAGCGCCGGTGGTCCTGGTGGTGGGCCGCGCCGACCCCCATGCGGCCGCCAACCTGGCCTTCGCCCGGCAGCTGCGGGCCCTGGCCGCCCGGCGCTATCCGGGGCTGGTGCGCGGCATCCTCTTCTCCGGCGGCAACTACAACCAGGACCTCTCACCCTTCGCGCTCCTGGTGGAGCTGGGGGGCGCCGACAGCCGGCCGGGGGAGGTGGCCCGTTCGGCCGACGCGCTCGGCCGGCTCCTGGCGGAGTGGGGGCGGAGGCGCCTGCCGGCAGCCCCGGCCCGCGCGGCTCAGCCCCCCTGCGCCGCTTGCGCCGAGGCCGCCAGGCGGGCGGCCACCGCCGCCGGCACCCAGTTCATCCCGTCCGGCACGTTCAGGTGGGAGGCGTCGCCTCCCGGCACGCCCGTCTCGCCGAACTGCCAGACGATGCCATCGGTCGCAGGGTCGATCACCACCACCCGGTGGTTGGCGTCGTCGTTCACCGCGATCAGGCCGTTGGGCAGGCGGATGGCGAGCGAGGGGAGGCGGAGACGCCCGCCGCCCGAGGTGGGGGCGTACCGCCAGAGTACCCGCCCGCCCGGCGTCACGCGCAGGACCTGACCCGGGTCGGTGTAGCCGGCCACCAGGATGCTGCCGTCGGGGAGCAGCTGGGCGTCCGAGGGGTAGGTGAGACCGGGCAGCTTCAGGTCCCAGAGCACCTTCCCCTCGGGCGAGAGGCGGAGCACGTGCGAGCCGCCGATCTCGGTGACCAGCATGCCGCCGTCGGGCAGGGGTGTGTCGCCGTTGGGGCTGGCCAGGTAGATGGGCGGGCGGTGCAGGCAGGCGCCGGTCGTCCCGTACTGGCGGACGATGCGCCCGTCGGGCGCGAGGAAGAGGATGCGGCAGTTGCGGATGTCGGCCACCGTGGTGGTGCCCTGGGGGACCCCGGCCAGGCGCGCCTCCTCCACGCTCAGCCGGTAGGCGTCGTCGGGCCCGTTCAGGTAGCCGGGCGCGGAGGCTGCCACGCCGGGGTGCCCGTAGTGCCAGACGACCCGCCCGGTGAGGGGGTCGATCTCCACGATGACGTGGTTGTCCTCGGCGTTGGTCAGGATGGTGGCGTAGCCCGGTGTGAAGAAGGCGTCGTCGGGCCCGTTGGCCGGCCGGCTGCCCGCCCAGGCGGAGGGCAGCGTGTACGACCAGAGAAGGCGCTTCTGCCCGTCCACCAGGAGGAGGCGGTGGTTGTAGCGGTCGGCGATGAGGAGCGCCCCTCCGGCCAGCGGGTCGGCGGCCGCACCGACGCCGGACGGCGCGGCGGGGGTGGCCGGGGCAGCCGGCGGGGCGGAGGGGCCCGTCGCGGA
Organism: Bacillota bacterium; assembly: GCA_023511835.1. Classification (NCBI taxonomy): domain Bacteria; kingdom Bacillati; phylum Bacillota; species Bacillota bacterium. The sequence continues at coordinate 23,823 of JAIMAT010000017.1, forward strand.
GGAGGCGGAGGCGCCGCCCGCACCCCGGCCGGTGGCGCTCGCCGTGCCCTGGCCGCCGCCGGCCGTGGCTCCTGCGGTCGCAGCGGGGGTCGCACCGGCCCGAGCGCCCGCCCCGGCGGAGGACGCCGGGCTGGAGCCCCCGGGGGCGCAGGCCGTGCCGGCCAGCGCGGCGACGAGGAGGAGGGCCCCCAGCCGGCGCAGCCCGCGGAGGCGGCTGGAGGCCCGGAGAGGGATCCCGAGAGCGTGGGAGCGAGGCATCCGGCTCCCCCCTTGCAGGTGATCCGGCACGCGCCGGCCCGGACGTGCCGGCGATCGTCGTGAAGGCTATTCTACACGCGTCCGCCGCCACCACCGAGGCCCGCCCGCCGGTCCGCGCCAGAGCGGGTAAGATGATGGCAGGGCGAGTCGACAGGCCATCGTTCGCCCGGGAGCCCGCGGGTTCCCAAGCGCGAGGGGGGAGATGGAAGAAGATGCTGCCGCCCTTTGTCAACGAACCGGTCACCGACTTTCGCGATCCGGCCAACCGGGAGGCGATGGAGCAGGCGCTGGCTCGCGTCCGCTCCGAGTTCGGTCGCCATTACGACCTGATCATCGGCGGGCGCGCGGTCCGCACCCAGGCCGAGATCCGCTCCACCAACCCCGGCCGTCCCGATCAGGTGGTGGGCTGGGTGGCCCGCGCCGGGCGGGCCGAGGCCGACCAGGCGCTGGCGGCCGCCGAGGAGGCCTTCCGCACCTGGCAGCACTGGGAGCCGGCGGCGCGCGCGCGCCTCCTCTGGAAGGCGGCGGCCATCATGCGCCGGCGCAAGCTGGAGCTGGACGCGTGGGAGGTCTACGAGGCCGGCAAGAGCTGGACCGAGGCCGATGCCGACGTGGCCGAGGCCATCGACTTCCTCGAGTACTACGGCCGCGAGATGGTCCGTCTCGCCCAGCCGCAGGAGCTGACCCGCATCCCGGGCGAGGACAACGAGAATTTCTACATCCCGCTGGGCGTCGGCCTGATCGTGCCGCCCTGGAACTTTCCCCTGGCCATCCTGACCGGCATGACCAGTTCGGCGGTGGTCGCCGGCAACACCGTCATCCTCAAGCCCGCCTCCGCCACGCCGGTCCTGGGCGCCAAGTTCATGGAGGTGATGATGGAGGCGGGGCTGCCCGAGGGCGTGATCAACTTCCTGCCGGGTCCCGGCGCCGAGGTGGGCGACTACCTCGTCCAGCACCCCCGCATCCGCTTCGTCAGCTTCACCGGCTCCATGGAGGTGGGCCTCCGCATCAACGAGGAGGCGGCCAAGGCGCGTCCCGGCCAGCGCTGGATCAAGCGCGTGGTGGCGGAGATGGGCGGCAAGGACGCCATCATCGTCGACGAGACGGCCGACCTGGACGAGGCCGTGAACGGCATCATCACCTCGGCCTTCGGCTTCCAGGGCCAGAAGTGCTCCGCCGCCTCGCGGGTGATCGCCGTCGAGCCGGTCTACGACGCGCTGCTGGAGAAGCTGGTGGCGGCCGCGCGCGCCATTCGCGTCGGCCAGCCCGACCAGGCCGAGACCTTCATGGGTCCGGTGGTGGACGAGGGCCAGTACAAGAAGATCCTCCAGTACATCGAGATCGGTCGCTCGGAGGGACGCCTGGTGGCGGGGGGCCACGCCATCCCCGGCGAGGGCTGGTTCATCGAGCCCACCATCTTCGCCGACGTGCCGCCGGACGCCCGCATCGCCCAGGAGGAGATCTTCGGGCCGGTGCTGGCCGTCATCCGCGCCCGCGACTTCGACCACGCGCTGGAGATCGCCAACGGCACGGTCTACGGGCTGACGGGCAGCGTCTACAGCCGCAGCCGCGAGCGCCTGGAGCGCGCCCGTCGCGAGTTCCACGTGGGCAACCTCTACTTCAACAGGAAGTCGACCGGCGCGCTGGTGGGCGTCCACCCCTTCGGCGGCTTCAATCTCTCCGGAACCGACTCCAAGACCGGGAGCCACGACTACCTGCTCCTCTTCATGCAGGCCAAGTCGGTCTCGGAGAAGCTCTGACCGGGCGCGCGGGCGCCGGGCGGGAGGCGGGGCGCCGCCCCTGCCCGGGCCGCGCCCCGCAGGGCGGGTTCACTCGCCCGGCAGGCGCCCCCCGTCCAGGCGCCAGAGCGTCGCCCGGGCGCTGGCCAGGAGCCGCCCGGCGGCGTCCACCACCTCCGCCTCGGCCTCGATCAGGCGGCGGCGGGCGCCCGTGCGGCGGGCGCGGACGGTGACCGGCTCGCCCACGCGGACCGGGCGGCGGTACTCGATGCTCATCCGCGCCGTCACCGCCGGCTCCCCTTCGTGGTAGGCCACGTAGCCCATCAGCTCGTCCAGCAGCGTGCCCACCAGCCCGCCGTGGACGATACCCGGCCAGCCAGCGTGCCAGGGCTGGGGCGTGAAGCGGGCCTCCTCCCAGCCGTCGTCGCGGCGCTCCACGTGCAGGTGGAGGCCGTGGGGGTTCTCGCTGCCGCAGGCGAAGCAGACCTGCTCCGGCGCCGGCTCGCGGCGCCCCGCCCGTCCGGGCCTCTCTTCCGTCTCCATGCCGCAGCCTCCCCGTCCGCCTTCAAGGGAAATGCGCCCTCCCAAGGAGGCGACAGGAAGTGGGCTACGCCGGCGGGACGCCGGATCCTGCGCGGGAGAGGCGGTTTCTACCGCCCGGGAGACCCCCCGGGGCCCGGGGCGCGGCGAGTATAATGTTCAGCGGTTCCGTTGCGTGCGCCGGCGGCGTCCGAGAGCGCCGGGCGGGCGCCCCGCCGGCGCGGAGGGAGGCGCGCGCGTTGCCCACCATCGAGTCCACGCCCGATTTCGTCGCCCGTGTCTACGAACAGATGGAGGCCCGGCTCGCCGTCGTGCGCAGGCGCCTCGGCCGGCCGCTCAGCCTGGCGGAGAAGCTGCTGCTGGGCCATCTCGACGATCCCGAGCACCAGGAGCTGCGGCCGGGGGAGAGCTACTTGGCCCTGCGCCCCGACCGGGTCGCCATGCAGGACGCCACCGCGCAGATGGCGCTCCTGCAGTTCGCCCACGCGGGCCGCGAGGAGGCGGCGGTCCCCACCACCGTCCACTGCGACCACCTGATCCAGGCCTTCGCGGGCGCCAAGCGGGATCTGGAGCAGGCGCTGATCACCAACCGGGAGGTCTACGACTTCCTCAAGTCGGCGGCGCAGAAGTACGGCCTCGGCTTCTGGGAGCCCGGCGCCGGCATCATCCACCAGGTGATCCTGGAGCACTACGCCTTCCCGGGCGGCATGATGATCGGCACCGACTCGCATACGCCCAACGCCGGGGGGCTCGGCATGCTGGCCGTCGGCGTGGGCGGCGCCGACGCCGTGGACGTGATGGCCGGCCTGCCCTGGGAGGTCCTCTACCCGCGGCGCATCGGCGTCCGGCTGACCGGCGAGCTGCGCGGCTGGGCGGCGCCGAAGGACGTGATCCTGAAGCTCCTCGGCATCCTGACGGTCAAGGGCGGCACCAACCGCGTCGTCGAGTACTTCGGCCCCGGCACCCGCTCCATCAGCGCCACGGGCAAGGCGACCATCACCAACATGGGCGCGGAGCTGGGCGCCACCACGTCGGTCTTCCCCTTCGACGAGCGGATGGCGGTCTACCTGCGCGCCACCGGCCGCGCGGAGCTGGCCGAGTTGGCCGAGCGCCACCGCCACCTGCTGGCGGCGGACCCGGAGGTGGAGGAGCGCCCGGAGGAGTTCTTCGACCAGGTGATCGAGATCGACCTCTCGACGCTGGAGCCGCACGTGGTCGGCCCGCACACGCCGGACCTGGCACGGCCGATCTCGCGGCTGGGCGCGGCCGTCCGCGAGGAAGGCTACCCGTCCGAGCTGTCGGCCGCCCTCATCGGGAGCTGCACCAACTCCTCCTACGAGGACCTGAGCCGTGCCGCCGACGTGGCGCGCCAGGCGGCCGCACGCGGGTTGAAGGCGCGGGTCCCCTTCCTGGTGACGCCGGGATCGGAGCAGATCCGCGCGACCATCGAGCGGGACGGGCAGCTGGCCGCCTTCGAGGCGATCGGCGCCACCGTCCTGGCCAACGCCTGCGGTCCCTGCATCGGCCAGTGGCGGCGCGAGCCGGCGGCCGGCGGGACGGCTCCGGCCCAGGGACGGAACTCCATCGTCACCTCCTTCAACCGGAACTTCCCGGGACGGAACGACGGCAGCCGGGAGACGCTGGCCTTCATCGCCTCGCCGGAGATGGTGGTCGCCTTCGCCCTGGCAGGGCGGCTCGACTTCAACCCGCTGACGGACGAGCTGGAGGCGCCCGACGGGAGCCGCTTCCGCCTGGCGCCGCCGGCGGCGGCGCCGGAGGTGCCCGAGGCGGGCTACGCGGGCGGCGAGAGCGGCTACCTGGAGCCGCCGGCGGAGCGGCGCGGCATCGAGCTGCGCGTCGACCCGGGGAGCGAGCGGCTGCAGATCCTCGAGCCCTTCGCACCCTGGGACGGCCGCGACTTCGTCGACCTGCCGCTGCTTCTGAAGGTGAAGGGCAAGTGCACCACCGACCACATCTCGCCGGCCGGCCCCTGGCTCCGCTACCGCGGCCACCTGGACCGGATCAGCGACAACATGTTCCTGGGTGCCGTCAACGCCTTCACGGGCGAGGCGGGCAGGACGCTCAACCTCTTCACGGGCGAGCGCGGGCCGGTGGCCCAGGTGGCGCGCGACTACAAGGCGCGCGGCGTCCGCTGGGTGGTGGTGGGCGACGAGAACTACGGCGAGGGCTCGAGCCGCGAGCACGCGGCCATGTCGCCGCGCTACCTGGGGGCGGCGGCGGTGATCGCGCGCAGCTTCGCGCGCATCCACGAGACCAACCTGAAGAAGCAGGGGATCCTGCCGCTCACCTTCGTCGACCCGGGCGACTACGAGAAGGTGCGGGAGACCGACCGGATCAGCATCCTGGGCCTGGCGGAGCTGGCGCCCGGACGCGAGGTGACCGCCCGCCTCCGCCACGAGGACGGGAGCGAGGAGACGATCCGCCTCCGCCACACGCTCAGCCAGGAGCAGATCGCCTGGTTCCGCGCCGGCTCGGCGCTCAACCTGATCGCCGGGCGGGCCGCCTAGGCCGGCCGGGCGGGCACGCCACCGAAAAGGAAGCCGCCCCCGCGGGGGCGGCTTCCTCCGTCGGAGCGGGCGTGGCGCTCAGCGCGCCTTGACCGCCTTCTCGCTGGAATGGCCGGGGAAGGCGGCCGTCCCCGGCTCGATGTAGGCCTTGGCGTTGTTGACGGCGGTGGCGGCCTCGCCGAAGCCGGTGGCGATGAGGCGGAGCTTTCCGGGATAGGTGCAGATGTCGCCGGCGGCGTAGATCCCCGGCAGGTTGGTCTCCCCGCGCGAGTTGACCCTCACCTGGTTGCCCTCCAGCTCCACGCCCCAGTCGCGGATGGGGCCGAGGTTGGCCGCGAAGCCGGTGCCGATGACCACCGCGTCGAGCTCGAGATGGCTCTCCTCCTGGGTACGGTTGTCGAAGATGACCGCGCCGGTCACCCGGCTCTGGCCCTCGATCCGCCTCAGCTCGTGGAAGAGGCGGATCTCGATGCCGCTCTGGCGCAGCCGCTCCACGCTCTCCTCCTGGGCGCGGAACTCGCCGCGGCGATGGATGAGGACGACATGCCCGGCCACCGGGGCGAGCATCAGGGCGAAGTCGACGGCGCTGTCGCCGCCTCCCACCACCAGCACCCGCTTGCCGCGGTAGGCTTCCTTGTTGCGGACGGTGTACTCGACGCCCCGCCCCTCCAGCTCGCGCACGCCGGGCTGGTCCATGCGCTTCGGCGCGAAGGCGCCGATGCCGGCGCAGATGACCACGGAGCGGGTGAGATAGGCGCCCTGGTCCGTATGGAGCGTCCAGAGGGGCCGGCCGGGCGCCTCCTCCTCGCCGGCCGCCAGGCCGGTGACGCGCTCGGCCAGACGGACGACCGCGCCCGGGTTGCCGGCGCGCGCCTGCTCCACCAGGTTCTCCACCAGTTCGGCCGCCTGCACCCGGGGAAAGCCCGCCACGTCGTAGATCTCCTTCTCGGGATAGAGGGCCGCGAGCTGGCCGCCCAGGAAGGGCTGGCTCTCCACCAGGAGCGTCCGCATCTGGCGCATGCCCGCGTAGAACATGGCGAAGAGGCCGGTCGGCCCGCCGCCGATGATGGCCACATCGAAGGGCTGGCCGCCTGCGGACTCCTCCCGGAGGTTGTCGGCTTCGTTCATCCGGCTGCTTCCTCCCGATCGGCGCGAACCGCTTTGCGAGAACGGACCGCCCGCTCCCCCGCCCGGCACGGCCCGCGCCGTGATCCTCCCGGTTCCAGCATACCCGGAGGGAAGGCGGGTTCGCACGCTTCAGAAGGCGAAAAGTAATCCGGAAAGAGGGTGCAAAAAAGAGCCGCGCCGGGCCGGCGGGCCGGGCGCGGACGCCTTCAGCGGGCCTCCCCGTCGCGCGGGGAGCCGTTCTCCGGCGTGCCGGACGCCCGCCCGTCCTCCCGCTCCTCGCCAGACCCCTCCAACCCCCTGCGGAACTCGCGGCCGCTCCGCCCCACGGCGTGGGCGATCTCCGGCAGGCGGCGCGCGCCGAAGAGCAGGAGCACGATCAGGAGGATGATCAGCAGCTCGGTGGGACCGATCCGATCCACGCCCTCGCCTCCGTCGCCAGCATACCGGATCGCCGCGGGCCCGGCCAGTTGCCCGGCCGGCGTCCGGTCGCCTCCGCGCGAAGGAGGAGGTGGAGCGGAATGGAAGAAGATGGAATGCGGTGATGGGCGTGGCGTGGGATCCTGAGGTGGAGGCGGCCGCCGCGCTGACCGCCCTGCCGCCGCTGGGGCCGGTGCGCATCGACCGGCTCCTGCGGGAGGCGGGCTCCGCGCGGGCGGCCGTGGCGCAGGGTGCCGCCTGGATCGGCCGGGCGGCCGGCCTGGCCGCGGCCGAGCGTGCGGAGCTGGAGCGCGCCTGGCGGCCGGCGCTGGGCCGGGAGACGGTGGAGGCGGCGGCGGCCCATGGCTTCCGCCCCGTGCTGCGCGGAACGGAGGGATACCCCGAGGCGCTCTTCCAGGTCCGCCTGCCGCCCCTGCTCCTCTGGGTGGCAGGCCGTGCGCCTGGCGACGGGGAGCCGCGGCTGGCCCTGGTGGGCACCCGGCGTGCCAGCGACTCCGGGCGGCGGCTGGCCCGGCGCGTGGCCGAGAGCCTAGCGGCGGCCGGGGTCGGGCTGGTCAGCGGCCTGGCGGCCGGGATCGACGCGGCCGCCCACGAGGGGGCGATGTCCGGCGGCGCGCCGACCTGGGGGGTGCTGGCCAGCGGGCCCGGCGGTCGCTACCAGCACGGCGGGCCCGCGCTCCTCCGCCGCGTCCGGGAGGCCGGCGGGCTCCTCAGCGAGCTGCCGCCGGGCCGCGAGCCGCGCAAGCACGATTTCCGCTGGCGGAACCGGCTGATCGCCGCCCTCGGATGGATGACGCTGGTGGTGGAAGCGCCGGCGGGAAGCGGGGCCCTGCTGACGGTGCAGGCCGCGCAGGAGATGGGGCGAACCGTTCTGGCCTTCCCTGGCGACCCGGAGCGGCCACAGTCCTGGGGGACGAACCGGCTGCTGCGCGATGGCGCTGCCCGGATGGTTCTGGATGCGGAGGACGTGCTGGCGCTGCTGGAGCTGGAGAGCCCCTGGCGGCGGCCCCCGGCCGCCGGCGAGGCGGGTCCGCTGGCGCGGGCGCTCCGGAACCTGCCGTCTGCCGAGCGCCGCATGCTCGACGCGGTGGCCCGCCAGCCACGACCCTTGGGCGCCCTCTGCGAGGCCGCCGGCTTCGGCCTGAGCACGGGCAGCGCGCTGCTTCTCCGGCTGGAGCTGGCGGGCTGGGTCCAGCGCGACGCCTCGGGCACCTACCACCTGGGCGCCCCCGCGCGCAAGGCGCTGGGCCTCCGCTGAGGGACTTCCTTGCAAGCGGCATCCGCCAGCGTATAAATGTAGCGTACCGGCGGCGCCCCGCGCGCCCGGGGGCGACCGCCGTCCTGCGAGGGGTGTGAGCCTTTTGGCGCGTTCGCTGGTGATCGTGGAGTCGCCCGCCAAGGCGCGGACCATCGGAAAGTTCCTGGGCCGCGCCTACCACGTGGAGGCCACCATGGGGCACGTCCGCGACCTGCCCAAGAGCCAGCTGGGGGTGGACGTGGAGGCCGGCTTCGAGCCTCGCTACATCACCATCCGCGGCAAGGGCGAGGTGGTGCGGCGCCTCCGGGAGGAGGCGGCCAAGGCCGAGCGCGTCCTTTTGGCCACCGACCCCGACCGCGAGGGCGAGGCGATCTCCTGGCACCTGGCGCAGCTTCTCGGGCTGGATCCCGAGGCGCGCTGCCGCATCG
>JAIMAT010000018.1 GCA_023511835.1 Bacillota bacterium
CCCAGACCCGCACGCCGCCTTCGGCCGCCGCGGCCAGAAGGCGGTCGACCAGGCGGGTCAGCTGGGCGTAGACCGCCTCCCCCTCCACCTCGCCCCCCGGCCCGCGCGGCGTGGGCAGCTCCGCCTCCGCCAGGAAGCCTCCCGAGGCGCTGACCAGCGCCCCGCTCAGCGTGGTGCCGCCCACGTCCACCCCCACCGCGACGCCGGCCGTCTCGTCCAGGTAGAGGCGCTCCTTGGTCCTGCCGTCGGGGGAGGGGCCGGCCGCCAGGAGCGGCCGCAGGCGCTGGACGGCTTGGGAGACGGCCGTCTTGGAGAGGCCGGTCTCGCGCGCCAGCTCGGCCCGGGTGAGGCCCGGATGGCGCATCAGGCAGCGCAGGATGAGGGCGTCGTTGACCTGTCGGACCGTGCCCGGCGTCGCCCGCACGGCGGCCACCTCCAATTGGTACACATTGTTGACTATCATGGGGTTCCCGCGCGTGTCAATCGCCGGGAAGGGCGTTCATGTTCCGAAGCCTGCGGGCGGCGCGAGCGGGAGCTCCGCTGCGCCCTTGCCGCGGAGCTGCCGGCCCGGTAGGTTGGGAGCGCTTCCTACTCTCCGGGAGCGAGGTGATGGCCCGTGGAGCGCGGGCGGCTCAGGCGGCAGGATCGCGCCATGGACGAGGAGGAGGCCTGGGCCTTGCTGGAGCGGGCCTTCTGCGGCCGGCTCGGCACGGTGGACGAGGAGGGCTGGCCCTACGTCGTCCCCCAGCTCTTCGTGGTGGACGGACGCGAGCTTTACTTCCACGGTACCGCCGCCTACGGCCAGACGCGGCGCAACATCGAGGCCGACCCCCGCGTCTGCTTCGAGGTGGACGAGCCGGGGCCCGTCTTCCCCTACGGGGAGGAGAGCCCCTGCGAGACCAGCGTCGGCTTCGAGAGCGTCATCCTCTTCGGCACCTGCCGCATCGTCACGAGCCGGGAGGAGAAGATCCGCTTCTACGAGCGCCTCATGGCCAAGTACGCCGACCCGGCCTGGGAGCGGCCGGCCGTCTGGCCCAGGCTCGAGGCGACCACCGTCTACGCAGTGCGCGTCGAAAAAATCACCGGCAAGCGACGGCCCGTGCAGGTGGCGGAGCGGTGGCGCCATCTCTTCCCGCAGACGCCGGCGCCCGGCGCCCGCCGGAGACGCTAGGGCGCCGCGGCGTAGGCGCCCACCAGCTGCCAGGTGCGGCCGCCGTCGGAGGTGTGGAAGAGCTCCCGCGCCGCGGCCTCCGGGCCGCCGCCGGGGCCGGCCAGGAGCAGCCAACCCTGGCCGCCGGAGGAGAAGTCGAGGCTCCGCAGCGTGTACCCCTCCGCCATGGCCGCGCGGAGACGGGAGGGGTAGGGGCGGGCCCACCAGCTTCTTCCCGCGTCCAGGGAGAGGAGCAGCCCCTCCCGGTCGGCCGCGAAGAAGGCGCCCGCTCCGGCCTCGTCGGCCACCAGCGGCACCGCCGCCCTCAGGGCGGCCGGGCTGCCCGGACGCCAGCTCTCTCCCCCGTCGCCCGTCCGGTAGAGGAGGAGCTGGCGTCCCGCCGGCGTGGCCAGGACGACGGGGAGGAGGCCCTGCGAGGCGCTCTGGAAGGCGGGCGGGTAGACGTCGCCGTAGAGCGGCTGGAGCGAGGCCGGGAGCGGCAGGCTCTGGGGCTGCCACGTCCTTCCTCCGTCGACGGTGCGGAAGAGCGGGAGGCGTCCCGTGCCGGACCCGCGGTAGAGCAGACCCAGCCAGCCGCGGCGAACGTCCAGGAAGGTGAGACCGGTGACGGTCCCCTGCTCCGGAAGGAGGCCGGGCGCCATCCCGGAGCGGGCCACCGGGCGCCAGGAGCGGCCGCCGTCGGAGGTGGCGTAGAGCGCCTTCGCCTGGAGCCCCAGCGCCGGGTCGCCGGCCGCCAGGAGCCAGCCGTCCCGGGCGCCGGCGAAGCCGATCCGGAGCTCCCCCACCGCGAAGGCGGGGCCGTCGAGGTGGGAGGCGGACCAGCTCCGCCCCCCGTCGCCGGTCGACCAGACCACCATCTGGCCGGGCGCGCCCGCCGGGCCGGAGACTGCGATCCAGGCCACCCGGGCGTCCAGGAAGGCCGCTCCCACGGCGCTCCCCTCCCCCAGCTCCGCGCCGCGGGGGCCGACGTCCCGCCAGTGCCGGCCGCCGTCGGCCGTCCGGAGCACGTGGAGCGGCTGCGGGACGACCGCCGGCCCGTCCGACGGCGAAAACCAGGCGACGCCCCAGCCGGCCCGGGCGGAGAGCATGTGGAGGAGCTGCAGCGGCGCCGGCAGGCCGGAGAGGGCGACGCCGGAGGGGGAGGGCTTCCTGGCGGCGGGTGCGGGGCCGCCGCCGGGCCGGTCGAGCGCCGCCATCCAGGCGGCGGCCGCGAGGACCAGCAGGAGGCCGGTCACCAGGAGCGGGTGCGAGCGGCTGCCGGCGGGCCGGCGGACTCCGCGCCACGGCCCGGCCAGGCGGTCGTGCAGCCAGGGCGGCACAGGGGTGCGCTCCAGCTCCTCTTCGAGAAGTCGCCGCATCCTGGACTCCGTCCTCACCTGGGCGCCTCCTCCCCGGTCCCGTTCCAGGCGCGCAGCCGGAGCACCGCCCGGTGGAGACGGGACTTGACGGTGCCCACCGGCACGCCCAGCATGGCGCCGATCTCGTCCGGACCGTACCCGTAGACGTAGCGGAGGAGCAGGGCGAGCCGCTGCGGGCCGGGCAGTCCGCCGAGCCAGCGGCGGAGCTCGCCGTCCGGGAGATCCTGCGGAGCGGCGAGATCGTCGAGGAGGTCCAGCGAAAGCAGGACAGGGCCGCGCCGGCGGAGCGCCGTGCGGATCTCGTGGACCAGGATGCGCGTCAACCAGCCGGCGAAGGCGGCGGGCTGGCGGAGGCGGGGAAGCCCCTTCCAGGCGCGGAAGAGCGCGCTCTGGACCAGGTCGGCCGCCTCCTCGTCACTCCGCAGGGCCTGCCGTCCAGGCGGAAGAGCCGTGCCTCGTGGGCCCGGACCAGCTGCTCGAAGGCCTGCGCGTCACCGCTCCGGGCGCGCCGCACGGCCGACTCCTCGTCCAAGCCGCTCCGCCCCTTCCGTCTGACCAGACTCCGGGGCGGGCCGCGGCGGTTCCGCCGGCGGCTCCTCCAGGTTGCGGAGGAAGATGCCGCCGGGCCGGTCCGCGCCCGGCGGAGCCGGGGGCCGGGGGTCCGGGAAGGACGGGCGGCCGGCCGGACGGCGGCCGCCTTCTCAGGCCTCGCCCGTGTCGCCGCGCCGGCGCCCGTCGTCGTAGGCGCTGCTCCAGCGGGCGCGCGCCCAGACGCCCAGCGCCGCCAGGAGCATGCCGGCCGCGTGGCGGCCGGGGCGGACCGTGGAGCGCTCCACTTGACGCCAGGCCAGGGGCAGTTCGACGATGCGGAGCCCGTTCCGGCGGGCGACGAAGAGGAGCTCGATGTCAAAGCTGAAGTTGTCCACGTGGAGACGCCCGAGGAGCGGGCGGACGCTCTCCATGCGGAAGGCCTTGAAGCCGCACTGCGTGTCGACCACGGTGTCCAGGCCCAGGAGCCGGACCAGCCCGCGGAAGAGGCGGTGCGTCAGGCCGCGCAGGCCGTCCCCCTTCTCCAGGCGCCGTCCCGCCACCACGTCGGCCCCGCGGCCGAGCGCCGCCAGCGCCTCCTCCACCGGCTCCAGCCCGAAGGCCAGGTCGGCGTCGGTCATGACCGCATACGTCCCGGCCGCGGCGGCCAGCCCCTCGCGGACGGCCGCGCCCTTGCCGCCGTGCGGCTCCAGCCGGTAGGCCCGCAGCCACGGATGGACGGAGGCGGCACGGGCCAGCAACCGGGTCGTCCCGTCGCGGCTCCCGTCGTCCACCACCACCACCTCGGCCGGCCGGCCATGGCGCCGCTCCCACTCCGGCACCCACGCGGCCAGGCGCCCGAGCGTCTGCGGCAGCCGCTCCTCCTCGTCGAAGGCGGGGATGACGAGGCTCAGCTCCACCGCGCCGGCGGCGAGCGGCCCGCCCACCCCCTCCCCGCTCCCGCCCAGTGGCTCCAGGCGGTAGAGGCGGTGGAACGAGAAGAGGCTGTAGCCCACGTAGTTGGTGAGGAGGCTGACCACGCCGCCCGCCGCCTTGCCCAGGTTGATCCAGAGGAGGCCGGAGATCGGCGGCGTGGCGCGGCGCAGGAGGAGCCAGCCGAGCCAGCTCACGTCGGGCGGCTTCGGCCAGAGCGCCAGCCAGAGGCCGAGCACCAGCGTGCTGACGCCGGCCGAGGCCAGGCTGACCAGGACGAAGCGGCCGAAGTGGGGCCGGCTGTCCCGCCAGGTCCAGCTCCGGTTCCAGAAGTAGCTGTTGAGGAGCGCCAGGCTGAAGGAGACGGCGTTGAAGGCGGCCGCCAGCGCGGCCGGCACCGCGCGACCGGCCGGCCCCGCCCAGCCGAGGGCGGCCGCCGCGCGGAGGAGCAGGTTGAAGACCAGGAAGTCGACCAGCGTGTTGGAGATCCCGACCAGGCTGAAGCGCGCGAAGCGGCGAAGCGGCGAAGCCGGCGTGGTCTTCCGCCTCCCCCGGGGAGCCCTGTCCCCGGTAGATAGAGTACGCCGGGGGGCGGCCCGTTCCGCGGCCGCCCCCGGAAGCGGTCAGGTGGCTCCCACGGGAGCGCCGGCCGACTGGCCGGTGAGGGGATCGGCTTCCTGGAGGAGGAAGGCGATGTCCCGGGCGGCCGACCGCAGCTCCTCCAGCAGGCCGGGCAGGCGCTCGGGTTCCCAGCGCGTGCGCGGCCCCGCGACGGCGATGCCGGCGATGAGACGGCCGGCCCGGTCCAAAAGCGGCACCCCCAGCGAGAAGGCGCCCGGCTCGTGCTCGCCGACGGAGAAGACGTAGCCCTCGCGCTGGATGCGGGCCAGGTCGAGCCAGATCTCCTGGACGCGGCTCCCCGAGGCGGCGATCTCGTCGGCGCGCTCCTCCAGGTAGGCGCGCACCTCGGCGGCGGGCAGGTAGGCCAGCAGGACCCGGGCCGGTGCCCCCAGGTGCAGCGGCTGCGTGCTGCCGATCTCCGGCATGACGCGCAGCGGGTGGGGCGAAGGCACCGCATCCACATAGACGCACCAGCCGTTGCGGGCCACCGTCAGCACGGCCGTCTCGCCGCAGCGCTCCACCAGCCGCGCCAGGAAGGGACGCGCCACCGTGCGCAGGTCCGTCGAGCGGAGCGTCTTGCCGGCCAGGCTCCAGAGGCGCTCCCCGGCGCGGTAGACCCCCTCGGGCTGGCTGTAGTCGACGAACTTGTACTGGCCCAGCGTGGCCAGGATGCGGAGGAGGACGCTCTTGCGGATGCCCAGATGAAGGGCCAGCTGGGTCGCGTTCCAGTGGTCGCGCGAGACGACGGCCTCCAGGACCTCCAGCGCCCGCCCGACGGTCTGGAGCAGCTGGCCGCGGGCCGCCCCCGACTGCGGGTCGACGGCGCCGGGGGAGGTGCCGTTCCGGCCCGGGCGCCGGCCATGCGTTCCGTTCTGATCGCCCACGGCTCTCCCCCTTGCTCGGTGCTTGGCGCGATGACGCTCTTCGCGTCATGTAACCGCTGTTTCATTTTGCGCCCCCCGTTGCCAATCTCCTGCTGGGAAACAGGCGGTTGATCCGCTGGCCGGAACGCGACCCTCCCGCGCGCACCCGCGGCCCCTTCGACAGGCGGAGGGAGCCCGCGTCGTGCGGGCTCCCTCCCGTCGGGGTCCGGAGTGGATCGGCGGAGCGGCCGGCCGGGCGAGCCGGCCGCGGAACTTCCTCAGCCCGAGGTCGAGGGGGAAGCTCCGGCCTCGCCGGCGGCGCGTGCCGTCTCCACCCCCAGGCGGCCGGAGGCGAAGGCGGGCTCGGCCTGGACCTCCGAGCGCAGGACGAAGTCGGGGTAGGCCAGCGAACCCATCTCCGGCAGGTCGAGGCCGGCCAGCTCCGCCGCCTGGCTGACGCGGATCCCCATCAGGGCGTCCAGCGCGCGGAAGAAGACGTAGGAGAGGCCGAAGCCCCAGACCAGGATGACCGCCACGTCCACCAGCTGGGCCAGCAGCTGGCTCGGGTCGCCGTAGAGGAGGCCGGCCACGCCCCGCGCGGCCCCGGCGCCGACGCCGTTCCAGCCGACGCCGTACGTGCCGTCGGCGAAGAGGCCGACGGAGAGCACGCCCCAGATGCCGTTGATCAGGTGGACGCTGATGGCACCCACCGGATCGTCCACGTGGATCCGGTCGAAGAACTGGATGCTCTCGTAGACCAGCACACCGGCGACCGCCCCGATCAGGACCGCCGCCGCCGAGTTGACGAAGGCGCTAGGCGCGGTGATGGCCACCAGACCGGCCAGGACTCCGTTGGCCATCATGCCCGGGTCCGGCTTTCCGGTGCGCAGCCAGGCGTAGACCATGGCCACAAAGCCGCCCACGGCCCCGGCCATCATGGTGTTGACCGCCACCACGGAGATGCGCAGGTCGGTGCCCGCCAGGGTGCTGCCGGGGTTGAAGCCGAACCAGCCGAAGAAGAGGATGACCGTCCCCAGGATGGCCATGGGGATGTCGTGGCCGGGCATCGGCCGAGGCTTCCCGTCGCGACCGTAGCGCCCGATGCGCGGCCCCAGCACCAGCGCCCCGGCCAGGCCGGCCGCGCCGCCGATGGCGTGGACCACGCCCGAACCGGCGAAGTCGACCACGCCGTGGCCCAGCCCCAGACGGCTGCCCAGCTGCGCCAGCCAGCCGCCTCCCCAGACCCAGTTGCCGAAGAACGGGTAGAGCACCATGGAGATGAAGAACGACGAGGCGACGATGGCCGCGAACTTGACCCGCTCGGCCATGGCTCCGGTGGGGATGGTGACCGCGGTGTCCATGAAGACCATCTGGAAGAGGAAGAGCGTGAAGACCCCGACGTCGTAGGCGCCGCCGCTACTCAGCAGGAAGCCGTGCCAGCCCAGGAGGCCCCAGCCGCCCGGCGCCCACTCGGCGTTCAGCGGCGGCGTGCCTCCCAGCTGGGCCACGTGGCCCACGCCGCCGAACTGGACGGCGAAGCCGACCAGCCAGTAGCCGATGGCCCCCACCAGAAAGACCATCAGGTTCATGGCCATGGTGTGGAGAGCGTTCTTGGCCCGCGTGAAGCCGGTCTCCACCAGCGCGAAGCCGGCCTGCATGAAGAAGACCAGGAAGCCCGTCACCAGCGTCCAGACGAAGTTGATGCCCACCGTGGCATGGCCCGTGGCCTGGGCCACCTCTTCCAGCGTCGGCGCGCCCGCGTGGGCGGCCGGCACGTCCGTGATCCCGCCCGTGGCGACGCCGCTGGGATCCCCCCCTGCCGCCAAGGCCGGAGCGGCCAAGAGGGAGGCGACCAGCAGCACCGTCGCCAGAGCCAGGAGCGTCCGTGCGGTTCGCCTCCTCCAGGCCGCCCCTGCACTCCTGCACCCTGGACCGTGAGGACGCCCCATCCGCCCCGCCTCCTTACCACGAGTTCCGGCCCATAGCGCATCTGCATGTCAGCTATGTGGTCAAACATTACAGAGTAGCCGGTTGTTGCTAGCCTACAGGCGTCAAGATGGGACCGTCAAGGGGATCTCTGGGGCAGGATCGGAAGGAGGTCGTGCCCGCGGGGGTGAGGGCGTCGTGCGGGGGCGGCCGGCTGCCCGCCGGGCGGCGAGCCGGCCGCCCCCGCGGCGCGCCGGCGCCCCCCGCACCGTCAGCGCCCGCCGCCCAGCTCCGCGCCGAGGAAGTCCAGCACCCGCCGCCAGGCGTCGGCCGCGGCGGCGGCGTCGTAGGTGGGCCGCGTATCGTTGAAGAAGGCGTGCCTGGCACCCGGGTAGACGTGGTAGGTGAAGCGCTTGCCCGCCTCGGCCATGGCGCGCGCCAGCTCCGGCACCGTCTCCGTGATGCGCGCGTCCTCGCCGCCGTAGAGGCCGAGGACCGCCGCGCGGATGGCCGGCACCGCCTCCAGCGGCGGGTTCTCGCCGTAGAAGACGACGCAGGCCCGCAGCTCCGGCGAGAGCGTGGCCAGCCGCGCCGAGAGCCCGCCGCCCATGCAGAAGCCGAGGCTGCCGATGCGCTCGGGATCCACCTCCGGCCGCGCGCGCAGGAAGGCGACGGCGCCCAGCAGGTCGCGGGCAAAGGCGTCGAGCCGGCCCGGGCTCAGCACGTCCATCAGCGTCTCCAGGGCGCGGGCCCGCTCGGGCGGCATCCCGGCCAGGCGCGCGCGCAGGAGCGCCGGGTCGCGCTGCACCTCCGGCGGAGCCTGGCGGAGGAACTCCATGCCGGCGCGGATCTTCTCCGGCTGCATCGCCTCCCGCAGGGGGCCGGTGTACAGGTCGGGCGCCAGCGTCACGTAGCCCTCGGCGGCGAAGCGCCGCGCCACCTCCCGGATGTGGTCGTCCAGCCCCCAGATCTCGTGGACGAGGATCAGGGCGGGGTGCCGCCCCGCTTCCTGCGGCCGGACCAGGAGCGCCTCGACGGGCCGCTCCTGGCCGCGGAAGACCACTTCCTCGCTCGTCACCTCGGCCATCTCCCAATCCTCCCTCCGGGGAGGGGCCGCGCCCCGCCCCGGCGGGCCTTTCGCCCCGCGGGGGGCGCTCGCCTGCCGGCGGCCGCCCCCTGGATCCGCGGGCTCCCGCCGCTAGACTGGGGTTGTAAGAGGTGCAGGCCCGGGTACCTAGATCCGGTGAAGCTGGGCGGGACGACGAACCGGCAAAGTCGGCGAAAGCCGGCGGCGCAAAGCCACGGGCCTACAGCCCGCCCGGAGGCGGGCCAGGGTGGCCGGGCTGCCGAATCGCCGCGCCTCCACCCTTCTCCTCGCCCCACCTTTCTCGTCGGCCTCTCTCCTCCCTACCCGCCTGGCCGCAAGGGGGCATGCCGCATGCGCCCTGCGGACGAAGCGCACGACGCCGGACGACGCCTTCTGCGCTACGTGCGGGCCGTGCTGCGCCGGCTGGCCGCGCGCGAGCACCTGCGCCGCAGCCGGCGAGAGGCGCGCGAGCTGCCGCTGGAGGCCGGCGCGGAGCCGGGCGCACGTGCGGCCAACCCCGAGGAGGAAGCGCTGCGGGCGGTCTTTCTGGACCAGCTCCTGGCGCGCCTCGGCGCCCAGGAGCGCCGGGTGGTGGTGGCCACCGTCCTCGAGGGCCGGACCGAGGCCGAGGTGGCGCGCGAGCTGGGGATCAGCCAGCAGCGCGTGGCCGCCGTCCGGCGGCGGGCGCTGGCCAAGCTGCGGCGCTTCCTGGAGGAGGCGGACTCCTGATGTCCACCGCGGCTCGCATCGAGGAAGCCGGCCTGGTCGAGCTGGCCCAGCGCCTCGCCGAGGGCGACCGGAGCGCGCTGGTACCTCTCCTGGCGGGGCTGGAGCGCTCCATCCGCAGCGCCTCGCGCCACCACGGCCGCCCGGACCGCGAGGTGGCCGACGCGCTCCGTGCCGAGCTGGCCATCCTGCTGCTGGGCCTCTTGCGGCGGGGGCTGCCGGCCCGCCCCGGCCCCTCCCCCTCCCCCGGGCGGGGCCGCAGGCGACCGGACGGAAGGCGGGCGCTGCCGTGCCGCTGAGCCCGGAGCTCTTCACCTACGCCACCCTGGGCACCTTGGCCGGAGCCGCCCTGGCCACCGCCCTGGTGGTGGAGGCGCTGCGGACTCTGCCCGGCCTGCGCCGGCTGGGGGAGCGGGGCCTGGCCTTCGTCACGGCGACGCTTCTCCTTGCGCTCACAAAGAACGCAAGAGGGCCG
The DNA here is from genome assembly GCA_023511835.1 of Bacillota bacterium. Taxonomy (NCBI): domain Bacteria; kingdom Bacillati; phylum Bacillota; species Bacillota bacterium. The sequence goes on from JAIMAT010000018.1 coordinate 9,689, forward strand.
CTCCGGCCGGCCGACGTGCCGCTCCTCCTGCTCAACGGGCTGCTGGTGGCCGCGGCCGCCCTGGGCCCCGCCTGCGGCCGCAGCCGGGAGCGCGGCCCGCGCAGCCGCGGCCGTCGTCGCCGGGCCCGCCTAGGCGCCCGCCGGAGCCGCGGCGGGCGCGGGCGGGCAGGCGGTGCTCCGCCAGCGCCAGAGGTCGAGGAGCGCCTCCCCCCGCGTCATCCCCCCGTCCCCGCGGGCCGACACGGCCGCCTGAGGCACGGCCCCCGCCGCTTCCCCGGCGAGGCGGGCGGCGCGCTCCAGGAGCGCCCGCCACTCGGCGCGGGCGAGGCTCTCGCGGGCGCGGCCAGAGCCCGCGGTCCCCGGCCCGATGCGCCAGAGGCCCGTCCCCTCGGCCGCCGCCCGCGCCCGCCCCCACCAGGGCTCGGGCTGGGGCAGCGCGTCGCCGCCCAGGGCGCGGACGAGCCAGGCGGCGGCCTGCGCCCGCTCCAGCGGTGCCTCCGGCGCCACGCGCTCGGGCGTCAGGCCGCGCAGGATCCCCTCCCGCCAGAGGAAGCGGACCGCCTCCGCCAGCTCCCCTTCCTCCGGCACGTCGCGGAAGGGCGCAGCCTCCGCGCGCCCGACCCGTCCGCCCAGCGGCGTCGCCCAGTCGCCCAGCGTGCGCGCGCGGCCGGGCGCGCACGCCCCCGCCGGCCCGGCGGGCGGAGCGGATGGGGTGGGGCGCGGCGGCGGGAGGGCGGGCGGCGCGGGCGCCTCCGCCGGCTGCGTGCCGGCGGAGGCGGGCTGCACGTGGAGCAGCAGCTCGGCCTCCAGCAGGTTGCCGGCGCCGTCCAGGGCCAGGAGAAGGGCGCGCAGCTCGCGCTCCGGCGGCCCCGCCTCGCCGGGCGCGGAGACGCCCCCTCCGCCCGGCCCGAGGTCCAGGCGGAAGGAGGCCGAGGACGGGCCGGCGACCGCCACCGTCGCAGGCGCGAGGGCCGTGGCCAGCGCCTCCTCCCCCGCCTCCGTCCGCCGGAGGAGGGTGAAGCCGCTCCAGGCGTCCGAGACGGCCCCCTCCAGCACCGCCGGCGCGCCCGGCGGCAGGCTCCACGCCGCCTCGTAGCGCAGGCGGCGGTAGGCGGGCGCGCCGCCGCCGGCCGGGAGCTCCTCCAGGAGCTCGGGGGCGACGCCCTCCAGCGGCCCGCCCGCCGTCCACGCCAGCTCGGGCGGCGTGCCGTCCACCAGCCAGCGGCGCGTGAGCGCCGCCTCGTGCGCGGGCTCGGCGTCGTCCCAGGCGCGCAGCGTGGCGGTCCAGGGCCCTTCCTCCAGCGGTCCCGTGGAGCCCTGCAGGCGGAAGTCCTGGAGCGTGGCCAGGGGCACCAGATCGGGCGCGAGGCTGCGGGCGGGGCCGGAGGCCGGCGCCAGCTCCAGCGAGGCGCCCGCCAGGCGGGGGTCGGTGAGGAGGCCGGAGAGGGGGAGGTCGGGTCCGGGGAGGAGCGCTTCCTCGGGCGGCTCCGTCCAGAAGAGGACCGGGGCGCTGGTGTCCACCCAGAGGTCGGCCTCGTCGTGGCCGGAGGCCGGCCGCCCGTCCGCCTCCAGGAGGTCGATGGCGACGCGCAGGGCGCCCTCGCCCGGCAGCGCCACCCGCAGGGAGAAGCCCTCCGCCTCGCGCACCCAGGGCGGCGGGTCGGGCTGCCCGTCGGCCGCCAGCGCCTGGCCGGCCAGCGTCACGCGCACGCGCGCCGAGGCCGGCTCGCCGCCGTAGACGGCGTCGAGGACGCTCCAGGCCACGGCCAGTTCGGGGCTCCCCTGGACGGCGCCGGGGAGAGGCGCGAGGAGGCGGAGCTGCCAGCCGTCGCCGGCGGGCGCCTCCGCGTGGGCGACGCGCCCCCGCGCCGAGGGCGCGCGCGACGGGCCCGCCTCCCCGCCGGGATCCGCGAACGGGTCGGCCGCGGGCGCGCCGCCCGCGGCCAGGAGAACGAGGCCGGCCAGAAAGGCCAGCCAGCGCCGCTGCCGGTGCATGCTCCATCCGCTCCTTCGTCGCCGGGCCGATGGGTGCGCGGCGTGAAAAGTCGCTTCACCATGCCCCATCGGCCCGGAGCGGCGGAGCTTGACCGGCGGCCGGGCGACGGCTCGCCGCGGCCCCACCCCCGGCGTGCCCGCCCTCCGGCCGCCGGCCCGGCCTCAGCGGAAGATGGAGAGCGGGAGAAAGGCCGAGACCAGCCAGTTGGGCGCGTCCACCACCTCGCTGATGCGCAGGTCGACGGCCACGCTGGAGAGCGCGTAGGCCTCGGGCCGGCTCAGGCCGTGCTCCCGCTCCAGCCAGCGGATCTGGTTCCGCACCGCCCGCCGCGCCGCCTCCATCAGGTCGGGCGCGATGCCGGTGGTCACGTGGTAGCCCGCCGGGTCGGCCGGCTGCGCCGCGGCGGCGGGCAGCTCGTACTCGGGCTCGCTCAGGCCGAGGCCCGGGCGCAGGCCGAAGCGAAGGGTGATGCGGAGCGGCGTCTCGATGGCCGTGCCGCAGACCTCGCCGTCGCCCTGGGCGGCGTGGGTGTCGCCCACGGAGAAGAGCGCGCCCTCCACCCAGACGGGCAGGAGCAGCCGCGCGCCCCGCGTCAGGTGGCGGATGTCCATGTTGCCGCCGTTCTGCCGCGGCGGGATGACGTCGTGCCGCCCCGGCTCGGCCAGCGCCACGCCGATGGTGCCGGGGAAGGGACGGATGGGGAGCTCGATGCCGGGGCGGAACTCGGCCCGCCCGCCGGAGAGCTCCCAGATCTTCAGGTAGGGCTCGGGGAACTCGTCGGCCAGGAGGCCGAAGCCGGGCAGGATGGCCGTCCAGCCCCAGGCCGGCGCGCTGAAGTCGAGGATCTCCACCTCCAGCGCGTCGCCCGGCCGGGCGCCACGGACGAAGACGGGGCCCGTCACCGGGTTGAGGCGGCCGAAGTCGAGCCGCGCCAGCTCGTCCGCCGTCGAGTCCGGCCCCAGCTGCCCGCCGGAGGCGTCCACCACCTCGAAGTCGACGGTCTCCCCGGGCTCCACCTCCAGCACCGGCGGGAGCGAGCGGTCCCAGCCGAAGTGGTGCTGCGCGGCGTGGACGGTGCGGATCTCCATCGGATCTCTCCCCCTCGAGCGGATCCAGGAAGCGCGCGGGGCACGGGCTCCGGCGGGCTTCCTTGCGGGTTTCCTCAGTCGAAGCGGATCTGCGGGTCGACCAGCGCCTGGGCCAGGTCGACCAGCACGTTGGCCACCACCACCAGCAGCGCGGCGAAGGTGACCGTCCCCATGACCAGCGGCACGTCGTCCAGGAGGATGGCGTTGACCGCCAGGCGGCCGATGCCCGGCCAGGCGAAGACCATCTCCACCACCGCGATGTTGCCGACGAACCAGGGCACGTCCTGGCCGGCCATGGTGATGATGGGGTTGAGCGCGTTGCGCAGCACGTGGCCGAGGATCACCCGCGCCTCGCCCAGCCCCTTGGCGCGCGCCGTGCGCACGTAGTCGCGGCCCAGCACCTCCAGCACGCTGGAGCGGGCCATGCGCGCGTACCAGCCGGCGCCGCCCAGCCCCGCCGTCAGCGCGGGCAGGATCAGGTACTGCGGCCCGCCCGCGCCGCCCAGCGGCAGCCAGCCCAGCAGGTAGCCGAAGAGGTAGAGCAGGAGGAGCCCCAGCCAGAAGGGCGGCGCCGAGACGCCGAGGAGCGCCAGCACGATGCTGAGCGAATCGGCCCAGCGCCCCTTGCGCACGGCGGCGTAGACGCCCGTGGGCAGCCCCACCGCCAGTTCGACGAAGATGGCGGCGAAGATCAGCTCCAGCGTGTTGGGCAGGCGGCTGAGGATGGCCGCCGTCACCGGCATCTGCAGCTTGTAGGAGTAGCCGAAGTCGCCGTGGACGAAGACGCGCTCCAGGTAGCGTCCGTACTGGACCCAGAGCGGCTGGTCGAGGCCCAGCTGGTGGCGGATGCGCTCCACCGCCGCCACCGAGGCGTTGGGCCCGGCGTACATGCGCGCCGGGTCGGCCGGCAGGAAGTAGATGATGGCGAAGGTGATCAGCGAGATCCCGAAGACCACCAGCACCGCCATGGCCAGCCGCCGGAGCAGGTAGGAGGCCACGCCGCTCACCTCCCCCGCCGCGGGTCGAGGGCGTCCCGCAGCCCGTCGCCGAGGACGTTGAAGCTGAGCACCGTCAGCAGGATGGCCAGGCCCGGGTAGAGGACCAGCCAGGGGGCGGTGCGGAAGTAGGTCTGCCCCTCCTGGATCATGACCCCCCAGCTGGGCGTGGGCGGCTGGATGCCGATGCCCAGGTAGCTGAGGCTCGCCTCCAGCATGACGTTGGTGGCGATGCCCAGGCTCGTCCAGACGATCAGCGTCGGCACCAGCTGTGGCACCACGTGCCGGAAGAGGATCCGCGCCCGGCTGGCACCCAGGCTCTCGGCCGCCAGGATGAACTCCTGCTCGCGGATGGCACGCACCTCGCCGTAGATGACGCGGGCGATCCAGGTCCAGTAGACGCCGCCGATGACCAGGATGATGACGCCCATGCCCGGCTTGAGCACGGCGATCAGCGCCAGCGCCAGGAGGAGCGTGGGGAAGGCCATCACCATGTCGGTCAGCCGCATCAGCACCTGGCCCGGCCAGCCGCCCACGTAGGCGGCGGTGGCGCCCACCAAGAGCCCGACGCCGACGGCCAGGGCGTTGGCCAGGACGCCGACGGTGAGCGAGACGCGCGCCCCCCAGATGAGGCGGCTGAGGAGGTCGCGACCGTTGGCGTCGGTGCCCAGGAGGAAGCGCGTGCTGTGCGGCAGAGTGCTGGGCACCGGCTGGCCCTGGGCGGTCAGGCCGTCGGCGAACTGCGTCGTCGGGTCGTGCGGCGCCACATAGGGCGCGAAGACGGCCACCAGCGCCAGCAGTAGCACGAAGAGGGCCGCCGCCAGAGCGGCCCGGTTGGCCGCCAGGCGGCGGAGCGCGAGGCGCCCGGGCGAGAGGAGGACGGTGGAGGGGGCGGGCTCCCGCCCGCTCCCCTCCGCGCCGGCTTCCCCCGCCCCGGGCTCCCCGAGGGGTCCCGGAAGGCGTCCGATCACCGGCTCTCAGCCCTTCTTGGACAAGCGTTCGTAGAAGATGGTGTGCTCGGGGTGGGCGAAGTCGTGGACGTCACCCACCACCTGCTCCGAGTGGGCGATGACGTACTGCCCGTTGTAGACCGGCACCCAGACCGCCTCGTCCATCAGCTTGCGGAAGATCTGCCGGTAGAGGTCGAGGCGCTGCGTCCGGTCCAGGATGCCCAGCGCCTGATTGGCCTGCTGCTCCAGCTGGGGGTTGCAGTACCAGGCCCAGTTCCAGCCGCCCTGCACCGCCGAGCTGCAGCCCAGGATGGGCCCGTAGAAGTCGCTGGGATCCGGGTAGTCCTGGATCCAGGCGAGCCCGCCCGACCAGACCAGCGGCACCTTGTTGGGCGTGCCGGCGTCGGCGATGATGGTGCTCGCCTCCAGCGTCTTCAGGTCCACCTTCACCCCGATCTGCGCCAGGTCCGCCTGGATGGACTGGCAGAGCTTCGGCTGCGGGTCGACGTCCAGGCACTCCATGGTGGTGCTGAAGCCGTCGGGGTAGCCCGCCTCCGCCAGGAGCCGCTTCGCCTGCTGCGGGTCGTAGGGGTAGCCCTTGTACGACGGGTCATAGCCCGGCATCAGCGGCGGCAGGATCTGGTTGGCCACTGTCCCCTGGCCCGCCAGGAGCTTGACGATCCGCTCCTTGTCGATCGCCATGTTGAGCGCCTGGCGCACGCGCACGTCGGTGAAGGGCTTCATGCGCGTGTTGATGGCCACGTAGATGGTGCTCACCTGCGGGGCGACCGTGATCCGGTTCTTCCAGGCCGGATCCTGCAGCATCCCGGCCAGCTCGGCCGTGGGCACCGGGTCGCCCATGATGTCGATGTCGCCCTTCTGCAGGCGGAGCAGCGCCACCGTCGGGTCGACGCCCACCTGGATGACCACGCGGTCGACCTTGGGGATCCCCGACAGGAAGTAGTCCGGGTTCTTCTCGAAGACCAGCTGCTGCCCCGGCGTCCACTTCACCAGGCGGAAGGGCCCCGTCCCCACCGGGTGGTGCCCGAAGTCGGCGCCGTACTTGGCCACCTCCTCCTTGGGCACGACGAAGGCGAAGTTGAGCGCCATCTTGTTGGGGAAGGTGACGTCCGGGCTGGTGAGGACGAAGCGGATGGTGTAGCGGTCCAGCACCTGGATGCCCGAGACCGAGGAAGCCTTTCCGTCGACGAAGGTCTGCGCCCCCTCGATCCCCGTGTAGAAGCCCGAACCCGGGCTCTTGGTCTTGGGGTCGAGGACGCGCGTGATGGTGTAGGCCACGTCCTCGGCCGTCACCTCGCGCCCGTTCTGGAACTTGACGCCCTTGCGCAGGTGGAAGGTGTAGACCTTGCCGCCCTGGCTCACCTCGGGCATGGAGGCGGCCAGACGCGGCACCAGGTTGGTGGTCGAGTCGTAGTCCAGCAGCCCGTCGAAGACCATCTTCTCGGCCGGCCAGTTGGTCCAGTCGTAGCCGATGGCCGGGTCGAGGGTGGCCAGGTCGTCCTTGTAGGCGATGGTGATCGTCTTGGCCGCCGTGCCGCCGCTCCCCGCCGGGGCACCGGCGGAGCCGCCCTGGGCGGAGCCGGAGCCTCCCCCCTGCGGGCCCAGCGACGACGTCCCGCCTCCGCATCCGGCCAGCACGGCCGCGAGGGCGAAGGCGGCGACCCAGACCCTGCCTCGAAAGCGCCGCTTACGGAGCCACCCCGTCAACGCTCTCCCGCCTCCCCCGCTCACCCGCGCGCACACGAAGGGTGATTTTCCGCAACCTGTTCGTGTGGGAGGCAGGACTTCCTTCAGCTCGGCGGCGGGGTTACTTCATTTCTGTCCAAAAGCCGGTGGACGCCGTACGGGAATCGGAGGCCGGCGCGCGGCCCCGCCGCGCGGCGGCGCTCCCTCCCCACAGGGCTTCCTTCACGCCCCGCGCAGGGTGACGGCGGCGGCCTCCAGCTGGCGGACGTGCTCTTCCAGCTGGCCGGCCAGCGCCTCCAGCCGGTCCAGCGACTCGCGCAGCCCCTCCAGCCGCTCCACCATGCGGCCGGCGGCGGCCGCCGCCTCCTCGGCCCCGGTTCCGGCCGGCTCCAGCTGGCCGAGCGTGGCCTCCACGCCGGCGCTCATCTCCTCGGCGGCGGCGGTGTTCTCCTCGACCACGGCGGCGACGCTCTCCATCGCCTCCGCGATCTTCCGGGCCAGGGCGTCGTTCTCGCCGGCGGCGGCCGTCACCCGCTCCGTGGCCGCCGCCAGGTCGCGGACCGTCTCGCCGATGGCGGCGAAGACCTCCTCGCCCGAGCGGGCCTCGCCCGTGGCCGAGGCGCTCTCGGCGAGGACGGCCTGGATTCCCTGGACGGTCTGCTCCAGCCGGGCGGCCACCTCCTGGCTGAGGGCGGCGATCTAGCGGCTGGACGACTGGGAGGTGCCGGCCAGCTTCCGCACCTCCTCGGCGACGACGGCGAAGCCGCGGCCCTGCTCGCCCGCGCGGGCCGCCTCGATGGCGGCGTTGAGCGAGAGGAGGTGGGTCTGCTCGGCGATGGCGGCGACGGCCTCGGCGATGGACTCGATCCGCCTCGTGCTCTCGACCAGGGCGGTGAGCGCCTGCTGCGCCCCGCCGGCCGTCTCCTCCACCCGCCGGACGGAGGCGAGGATGCGCTCGGCGTGCCCGGTGCCGGCGGAGGCCATCTCGCGCGCCCGGCGGGCGCCTTCGGCCATGGCCTCCGCCTCCTCCCGGACGTGCCGGCCGGCGCCGGCGACGCCGGCCGCCATTCGCCGTACGCGCTCCACCTGGCCGGCCTGGTTCTGGGCGCCCGCCGCCACCTGCTCCGCGGCCCGGGAGAGCTCGGCGACGGCGGCGCCCGCCTGCACGATCTGCTCGCGGGCCCGGCCGGCGCTCTCGCCGGCGCGCCCGCCCAGCTCGGCCGCCTGGGCGATCTCCGTCGAGGCGGCGAGGACCGCCTCGCGCAGCGAGGCCCCGTCCCGGCCGAGCGCCTCCGCCACACGGCGCGTCTCGGCGGTGGAGCGCGCCATCCGCTCCACCGTCTCCGCCAGCGCGCGCCCCAAGTCGCCCAGCTCGTCGCGGCGTCCGGCGACGACCCGCTCCACGCCGGCCAGCGCCTCTTCCGGCGAGCCCTCGCCGACGCGGAGGGCGGCGACGAAGCGCCCCAGCGGGAGGGTGAAGCTGCGCGAGAGAAGCCAGGCGATGGCCAGGGCGACCACCAGGGCGACCACGGCGCCCCAGCCCAGCGCCTGGCGCAGGCCCTGGAGGACCGAGCCGAAGTAGGCCTCGGGGATGCCGACGAAGGGGCCGGCCACCACCCGGCCCGCATGGTCGCGGAGCGGCACGTAGACGGTCTCCTGCCAGGTGCCGGCCACCAGGGCGCGCCCCCGGTAGCTCTGGCCGGCGCGGAGCCTGGCCATGACGGGGATGGAGTAGAGCGTGCCCACGGCCCGCTCCGCGGTGGGGCGGCCGGCGGCGTCGAGCCGGCGGACGTTGGTGGTGACGCGGACGCCGTCCATGGCGATGGTGGCGCTGACCAGGTCGCCGGAGCGCTGGCGGACCGCGTCCACCACCGTGTAGTCGCCGTTGAGCACGTGCCCCGCCAGCACCGCGCCCACCACGCGCCCGTCGAGGCGGACCGGGACGGCCGCGGAGAGCGTCAGCCCCTCCTCCACCCGCGACGCCGGGGGCGGCTCCGAGCCCGGCGTGGGCAGGATGGGGATCTCGATGCGACGGAGGAGCGCATCCGTCGCCCCCGCCTGGCGCAGGTCGGCCACCCGCACGATCTCCACCGACTGGACCGTCCGCCCGCCGAGCGCCAGGGCGGCCAGCCCGTTCCAGCCGAGCGCCGCCCCTGCGCCGCCTCCGGCGAGCGTGGCGACGACGCGGCCCTCCCGGTCGAGGACGGCCAGCACGTCGGCCGGCCCGCCGGCGGCCGCGTTCGCCTGCCGCAGCAGCAGGGGGTCGACGCCCCCGCCGCCGGCCAGCGCCGGCCCGAGGCGGGGATCGTCGGCCAGGGCGCCGGCGACGGAGGCCACCCGGTCGGAGGCTTGCGAGAGGAGGGCGAGCTCCAGCTGCATGGCCAGGTCGAGCGTCCGCCCGCTCACCTGCTTCAGGCTGGCGGAGGCGCGGGTGAGGGCGAGGTCGAGGGTGGTGCCGAGAGGAAGTGCGGCCACCACCAGCGCCATGAGGATGAGGCGGCCGAAGATGGTGATGCGGAGTCGACGCCGGGGTCTTTCCAAAGATGTGACCTTCTTTCAGGGTGATTCTTGCGCGATTTCGGCTGCCGCGCCTTCGGCTGGATCGGGCGGCGGACGGAGCGCTTGAGGGGGCCGCCGCCGACCCCGCGACGGCCGGGGCGTGCGGCGCTGCGCTCCGGCATGATGCGGCGGCGCTCCGGTATGATGGCGCTGGTGCCGGCGGCCCGGCCTCGCCGGGCGCGGCGACGGCTGCGGACGGGAGAGGGTCGGTCCGATGGAGCTTCCGGGCGCGTGCCCCAACTGCGGCGGGCCGCTGGAGATCCGCGAGGTGGTCTGCCATGCCTGCGACACGGTGATCCGCTCGCACTACGAGCCGAGCCGCTTTGAGCGGCTGGAGGCGGAGCAGCGGCGCTTCGCGCTCCTCTTCCTGCGCGCGGCGGGCAACCTGCGGGAGATGGAGCGCCTGCTGGGCGTCTCCTACCCCACCGTGCGCAGGAAGCTGGACGAGGTGATCGAGGCGCTAGGCGGTCCCGTGGCGGCGCCGGGGCGGTCCGAGGCGCGCGCGGAGGCGCGGCCCGAGGAAGCCGGTCCGGAGGGCGAGCGCCGCCGCCTGCTGGAGCGCGTCCGGCGCGGCGAGCTGGGCGTCGACGAGGCGCTGGCCCAGGTCGAGCGCTGGCGGCGGAGGGGGACCGGGGAGCGGCGGGAGGGTGCGCCGGGCGAGGGGGACGACGGGAGGCAGGAGCGCTGATGGCGCCCGTGGCCGCGCTTCCTCCCGCTGGTCGCCTACGAGGAGCGCGGCCCCTGGTGGCAGCAGCTGCTCAAGGTCGGCATCGGGCTCGGCGGCTTCGGCCTCCTCGTCGCCCTCCGCGTCCACCTGCTCCCCCGCCAGGGCCTGCCCGCCATGCTCGGCTGGGCGCTCGTCGCCCCATGGGTGACCGTCGCCGCCTCGTGGATCTTCACGCAGCTGGGGCTGGGCGGACCCCGGCGCCCCCGCCCGCGAGCCGCCTAGAGCGGCTCCGTCCGGCCGCCCGCGACCTTCGCGGAGCGGAACCGGTTGTCACGGCCTCTTGACGTTTACGTCAACGTAAGGTAGCAAGGAAGGCGAAAGGAGCCACCGGACGCCCGTGTCCCCGAGCCCGCGACGCTACACCATCTCCGAGTTGGCCGAGGCCTTCGACACCACGCCGCGCGCCCTCCGCTACTACGAGGAGCTGGGTCTCCTCGCCCCCGAGCGGGAGGGCCCGCACCGGCTCTACGGCGAGCGCGACCGCGTGCGCCTCAAGCTGATCCTGCGCGGGCGGCGGCTGGGCTTCAGCCTCGAGGAGATCCGCGAGATGCTCGACCTCTACGACCTCGACCCGAGCGAGGTGACCCAGCTGCGCGAGGTGCTGCGCAGGGGGCGCCGGCGCATCGCCGAGGTGGAGGGGCAAATCGCGGAGCTCCAGGCGCTGCTGGCCGAGCTCAGGGACCGGGAGGCGGAGCTCCGGCGGCTGCTCGCGGAGAAGACGGGCGGCCGCGAGGAGGGCGGTTCGCCGTGAGATTCCAGTCGTACGTCTACGGGAGGAACCACTTCGACCTCGACCCGGACCTGCAGGTGGTGCTCCGCCACTTCTGGCCCGCCTACGGCGAGCGGCAGGCCGAGCTGGAGCGCTGGGGCGAGCTGGCCGGGGGCGAGGCCTACCAGGTGGGCTACCACGTCGACCAGGAAGCCCCGCCCGTCCTCGTCCAGCACGACCTGGACGGGAACCGCGTCGACCGCGCCCGCCTCTCCCCCGCCCAGGAGGCGCTGCTCCCCAAGCTGGCGCCCCTGATGGCGCCGCCCTACCGCGGCGGCAGCTGGCACCACCATTACGCGCTGGGCTACCTCCTGGCTGATCCCGGCCTCTACTGCATCCTCACCATCACCCAGCAGGTGGCCTACGCCATCCACAAGTACGCGCCCGAGGAGGGCGCCTGGAAGGAGCGCCTCCTGGCCGGCGAGGCCTGGGGCGCCACCTGGATGACCGAGATCCAGGGCGGGAGCGACCTGGGCGCCAACCGCACCGTCGCCCGCCCCGCCGGCGACGGCGGCCGCCTCTGGCTCCTCTCGGGCGGCGACAAGTACTTCGCCAGCGGCGCGGGCCTGGCCGACGTGGCGCTGGTCACCGCCCGGCCCGAGGGCGCGCCGGAGGGGCCGAAGGGGCTGGCGCTCTTTCTCGTGCCGCGGCTCCGGCGTGACGGCTCGCTCAACTTCCACGTCCGCCGCTTGAAGGCGAAGAGCGCCACGCGCGCCGTCCCCTCGGGCGAGGTGGAGCTGGAGGGAGCGGAGGGCTTCCTGGTCGGCCGGGCCGAGCAGGGCATCTACTACACGCTGGAGATCCTCACTTCCTCGCGGCTGGCCAACGCCGTCGGCGCCATGGGCATCGCCCAGAAGGCGCGCCTGGAGGCGCTCTTCCGCGTCACGCGGAGGAGCGCCTTCGGCCGGGCGCTGGCCGAGCACCCGCTGGTGCGGCGCGACCTGGTCGACCTGGCCGTCCGCCAGGCGGGCGGGCTGGCGCTGGCCTTCCGGGCCATCGACGCCTTCGACCGGAGCTGGCGCGAGCGGCCGCCCTACAGCGCGGAGTACCACTACGCGCGCTTCCTCTCGCACCTGGCCAAGAACCGGACCGCCGACCACGCGGCGGAGAGCACCCGCCTGGCCATGGAGCTCTTCGGCGGGCTGGGCTTCCTCGAGGAGTACGCGGTGGCGCGCTGGCACCGCGAGGCGCTGATCACGCCCATCTGGGAGGGGACGAGCAACATCCAGGCGCTGGACCTGCTCGAGGCGATGGAGAAGAAGCGGGCGCACGAGCGCTTCCTGGCCGAGTTCGTGCCCATGCTGGAGGAAGCGGGCACGCCGGAGGCGGCCCTGGCGCGGCGCGTCCTCGAGAGCGAGCTCCGGCGCCTCGGCGCCGCGCGGCCGGAGGAGGCCGAGTGGTACGCCAAGCACGCCCTGGCCCGCCTGGCCGACGCCGCCCAGGTGGCGCTCCTCTACCGGCTGGCGGCGACGGGCGGCGAGCGCTACGCCCAGCTGGCGGCGCTCTACGCGCACCGCTTCCTGGAGGGGGAGGAGTACCCGGCCTGGGCGCTGGACGAGCCCGGGCTGACCGGGCTGGAGACGGTGGCCGCGGCCGGCGGGGCCGCGCAGGCGGAAGGGGCGGCCGTCCGTGCGTGAGCTGGTGGTCCACCAGATCCTCTTCCAGACCGTCCACGAGCACCCCGACGCCGAGGTGGTCAGCCCGCCCGTCCGCACCACCTACGCCACGCTCTTCGAGCGGGCCACGCGCCTGGCCAACGGCCTCCGCCGGCTGGGCATCGGCCGGGGGACGGTGGTGGGCGTGCTGGACATCAACAGCTCGCGCTACCTGGAGCTCCACTACGCCCTCTCCATGCTGGGCGCGGTCCTCCACCCCATCAACTTCCGCCTCCCGGCCGGCGAGCTCCTGGAGACGGTCCGCCGCGCCGGGGACGAGTGGCTGCTGGTCTGGGAGGGCTTCCGCGACGCCATGGCCGGAGCCAGGCCCCTCTTCCCGCACTGGCTCTGGCTGACCGACGGCGCCTCCGAACCCGAGCCGGGGGTGCCCACGCTGGAGGGCCTCGTGGCCGAGGGGGAGGCCGCGCTCCCGCCGGAGGCGGACGGCGTGCACGAGGACGACTGGCTCTCCATCCTCTTCACCACGGGCACCACCGGCCGTCCCAAGGGGATGCGCTACCGCCACCGCGACCTGCTCCTGGCCTCGCTCCAGATCCTCCACCACCTGGCCCTGCACGAGGGCGGGGCGCGCCTCTCCAGCCGCGACGCGGTCATGCCGCTCATCCCCTTCTTCCACATCCACGCCTGGGGGACGCCCTTCTTCGTCCCCTACCTGGGCGCCAAGCTGGTCCTGGCCGGCCGGGCCGGCCCCGCCGAGCAGCTCGAGCTGATCCTCCAGGAAGGCGTCACCTGGCTGAACATGGTGCCGACGCAGCTGGACATGCTGCTGGAGGCCGCGGCGGCGCGACGGCTCGAGCGACTGCCGGTCAAGGTGCTGACGGGCGGCAGCGCGCTCCCCGCCGGCCTGGCCTCGCGCGCCCGCGCGCTGGGCGTCCGCTACAGCCTGATCTACGGCGGCTCCGACCAGCTGGCCACCGCCATCTCCGTCGTGCCCGAGGAAGCCGACCCGGAGAGCGACGAGGCGGCGGAGGCGCTCCGCACCGGCACGCGCCCGCTCCCCATGGTGGAGGTGGAGGTGCGCGGCGCGGACGGCCGCCCGGTCCCCCACGACGGCCAGACCATCGGCGAGGTGCACGTGCGCAGCCCCTGGCTTCCTCCCGAGGGCTACTACGGGGAGCCGGAGGCGAGCGCCTCCGCCTACCGGGACGGCTGGTTCCGGAGCGGCGACCTGGCGGTCCGCCTGCCCAACGGCCTGCTCTACGTGGTCGACCGCGAGAAGGACGCCATCAAGAGCGGCGGCGAGTGGATCCCCAGCGCGGTGCTGGAGGCGGTCCTCTCCCGCCACCCCGGGGTGGCCTCGGTGGCCGTCCTCGCCCAGCCCGACCCGCGCTGGGGCGAGCGGCCGGTGGCCGTCGTCCAGCCCCGCGAGGGCTCCCCCGCCCCGGACGAGGCGGAGCTGCGCGCCTTCCTGGAGAAGGCGGTGGAGGCGGGCGAGATCGCGCGCTTCTGGATCCCCGACCGCGTGGTGGCCGTCCCCGAGCTGCCCGTCACCAGCGCCGGCAAGATCCACAAGGCGGCGCTGCGGGCCGAGCTCGGCCTGGCGCCCGCCGCCGGGGCAGGCGGCGGACCGGCCCAGGCGGCGGTGCGGGGGCCGGGCGGCGGACCGGCCCAGGCGGCGCCGGGTCCGGAGGAAGCGCCGGGCGGTTGAGCTGCCGGCAGAGGGCGGGGCGACCGTGGGGCAGCCGCCCGGCGAACGGGGACCAGACGGGCGGGCCCGGCCGGGCCGCCCTCGGCGAGGAAGGCGTCACGTCCGCGTGGCGCTTTCTTCATGCCTCCCCGCCTGGCGCAGGAGGCGCTGGACGACGAACCGGAGGGAGCGGACCGCTCGGGCTCATGGCGGACGCGACGCAGACGAACCCCCGTCTCCCCCTGGTCCGCACAGCACCCCCCAGGTAGAATCCACCCCAAAGCACGAGTACCATGATTCCGACTGGAATACTCGGCTTTATCCGGGAGGTGGCCCTCATGGCGGTAACCACGGGCGCGGGCGACGCCGCCCAGGCGCGGCCCACGGTGGAGTTGGCGGCCTCGAGCCGCTGGCTGGGCGGGGCCAAGGCGCTCCACCGGGTGCGGAACCTGGGCCGGTTTCTGACCGACGAGCCGGTGCAGATGGGCGGCGAGGACGCCGGGCCCAACCCGCTGGAGGCGGTGCTGGCGGCGCTCAACGGCTGCCTGACGGTGATGGTGACGCGCATCGCCCGCGAGCTGGAGATCGCCGTCGACCGGCTGGAGATCGAGAGCCGCGGCGACCTGGACCCGCGCGGCATGATGGGCGTGGCCGGCGTCCCGCGCCACTTCCGCCGCGTCGAGGCGCGCGTGCGCATCGGCACGCCGGCCTCCGACGCGGAGCTGGAGGAGCTGCGCCGGCGCGTGGAGGACCGCTGCCCGGTCTCGAGCCTGCTGCGCGCCGCGGGGGTAGAGCTGCAGGTCGCCTGGAGCCGGGGCTGAGGCTCCTCAGGAGGTGCCCGCCGGCCCGGTCGCGGCCGGCGCCTCCTCCCCGCTCCCCGGCCAGGCGTCGCTCCGCAGCAGGCGGAGCGCCCAGGCGGCCGCCAGCAGGGCCGCCGCCAGCACCGCCGCCTCGGTCAGCGGCAGGCTCCGCGTCCAGAGCGGCAGGAAGCCGGCCAGCGCGTCGACGCCGGTATGGACCCCGAAGGCGCCCAGCCACAAGGCGAAGGAGCGGCGCAGCACCGCCACGGCGACCACCACGCTCAGCGCCACCTGCAGCGCCAGGGCGGAGAGCCTCTCCAGGGCGCCCAGGAGCGGCAGGGCCGGGCCGCCCGCCAGCGCGGGCGCCACTCCCCGCCGCAGCTGCTCCGCCAGCGCCGCCGGCAGCGCCGACGGGTGCGCCGCCAGGACGAGCAGGAGCGCGGCCGTCACCACGCCGTTGAGGCCGACGAGGAGGATGCTCTCCAGCCCGCCGTGGCCGAGGCCCATGGCCAGCGCCTCGCCGGGGCGGGGCCTGGGGAGGGCCAGGCGGTAGGCGAGGTAGCGCGCCCCCTCCTCGAAGAGGCCGGCCGTGACGGCGGCCAGAAGGACGACGCCCAGCGCCGCCGGCGGCGTCGAGGCGCCGTGCCGCTGGAGCCAGGCGGTGAGCGGCCCGATCCAGGGCAGGCGGAGCACCACCTGGGCGACGAAGAAGGTGGCGGCGCCGATGCCGAAGGCGCGCCAGCTGAGCCGCCAGCGCCGCCCCAGCAGAGCGAAGCCGAGGAAGGGCAGCGCGATGGCGAAGAGCCCCGCGCCGAGCAGCCACCAGGCCATGCGTCCCAGCTCCTTTCGGGCCCCCCGCGGGTCGACCGCCGGCGGTCGGACGGCGCGGGTCGGAGCGCTGCCGGTCTCTCCCCGCAGGCCCTTCCGGAAATGACGTCATGACGTCATTTCCGCCATCATGATGGCAGATCGTGCACCCCCGTCCGGGAGACCCTCGCGCGCCCAGATCGCGCCGGCGATCAGCGGCCCGCCAGGAGCGGCAGAGCCACGGCCACCGCGATGCTGCCCAGGACCAGCGCCGCGAAAAGCCAGCCCAGCGGGTGGCCGAAGTTGACCGTCCAGCCGACGCCGAACCGCTTGGAGACGAGGAAGCTTGGATCGTCCCGGTTGACGTAGACCAGGCCGCCCCACCAGTAGCGGTCGTCGTCCGCGGGCGCCGGCGCGGGGGCGGGCGCCGGCGCGTGGGCGGGCGCCGGTGCAGGGGCGGGCGCGGTCGCGGCCGCGCCCCTCCCCTCCGCGGACGGCGGGCGGCGCGCCGGGCGGAGGCGGCTTCCTTCCTGTCCCAGGGAGAAGGTGACGCCCAGCATCACCAGCACCGCCAGCAGCGTCGGCAGGACGCTCAGCGCGGCATACGACGGCGGCAGCCACCCCCAGACCACCAAGCCGAGGAGGAGCGCCGTCAGGTTGGCGCCCGCGGCGACCACACCCAGGGCCGCCACCATGCGCCGCCGGAAGAGGAGCTGCCGGCGGAGCGACTCCTCCGGCTCCCCGGGGTCGAGCCGGAGCGGCGCCGAGGGAACCAGCGCGGCCACCCCGCCGACCACCAGCGTCAGGAAGAGCTGCACCCAGACGGGCGTCAGCGCGCTCCCGTAGCTCTTCGTCGCCCAGGAGTCCACCCGCCCCGCCGCGTCGATGTGCATGGGGATGCGCGCGGGCAGGTGCGGGTAGACCCAGAGCCCCAGGGCCAGGGTGGCCAGCAGCACGGCCAGGGCGGGCGCGAACCAGGCCCAGCGGATCTCGCCCGCCCCCCGCGGGCGCGTCTCGGCGACGGCGGCGCGGGGCGACGCCGCCAGCCAGCCTTCCTGCGCCTTGACCGCGGCCAGCCGGCGGTGGGCGGCGACGTAGGCCAGGGTGGCCAGGAGGAGGAAGCCGAGGCCGGCCCCGGAGGCCGCCAGCGTCTGCCCCGCGGCGCCGCCCCAGCCGGTGCCGAGGACGGCCAGCCAGCCGGCGGCGGCAAGGGCGGCGGAGGCTGCCACGCCCCGCCGGTAGCGCTGCCGGACCGCGACGACCGCCGGATCGCCGGCCCGCTCCGGCGGGATGCGGACGCCGAAGGCCAGGCCCCGCGCCTGCAGATCCGGCATCCGCCAGAAGAGGGCGGCGACGCCCAGCCAGAGGATCGCCTGAAAGATCGGAAAGAGGAGGTCGGGCCTCATGCGTCCATCAGCTCCCCCAGGCGGGCGAGGATCCGCGCCCGGGTCAGGCCCCGCGCCCGCGCCTCCTCCAGGAGGCGGCGCGCCCGCCGCTCCCACTCCGCGGGAAACTCCCCGGGCTCGCCCGAGGAAGCCGGGCGGCGGACGACGGCACCGCCGCGGCCGCGGACGCGGAGGAAGCCCTGCTGCCGCAGCAGGTCGTAGGCGCGGTGGACGGTGTGCACGTTGACACCCAGGTCGGCGGCCAGCTGGCGGATGGAGGGCAGCCGCTCGCCCTCCGCCAGCTCGCCGCGGGCGATGGCGGCCACCACCTGGTCGCGGATCTGGAGGTAGATCGGCCGCTCGCTCTCCAGGTCGATCTTGAGCAGCACGCCCGCTCACCTTCCTGCCAGTGCTGTTATAGCACAGGTGGAACACAAGGGAGCGGTGCCGGCCGGACGGGTGCACCCCCCCCGCCCGTCGCCGGCCGCTACGGAGCGGGCGGCGGAGAACCCGGCGCCTCGGCCGCCAGCGCGCGCAGCCGCGCCAGGTCGGCGCCGAGCGCCACGTACGTCCGCTCCCCTTGCGACCAGGCGATCAGGAAGTCGCTTCCCCCGGGCCGGTAGAGCGCCGCCGAGCCTCCGTCCGACAGGGCCAGCGGCTCGGGCAGGAGCGACGGGCGCGCCTCCGCGCGCGGCAACTCGACGAGCAGGTCGACCGAGGAGCCTTCCCAGGCGACCGTCCCGCCGACCGGCAGGCCCTGCTCCCGGAAGGAGAAGGCGTACCGGTTCGCGAGACCCCCCGGGGGCGGCAACCTGCCGGAAGTTCGTCCTCAGGTCGAGGATCATCTGAGCGCGTACCTGCCAGCCCAGGCCGTCCCGCCAGCCTGTCACCAGCACGTCGACGGCCGGCGCCGCCGGCAGCCGCAGCAACGCCACGCCGTACGCCCCGGCCGCGAAGGCCGCCTCCACGTCCGGGGCGGTGGCGAGGCGGAGATTGCCGGCCTGCCCGAAACGGAGCTGCGCCAGGACCGCCTCGCCCGGCGAGGCCGCCGGCCGGGAGGAGGGGTCGACGCGGACGTCCAGCCCGGCTGCGGGCGCTGCCAGTGGCGGCGATCCCCGGGGAGCCTGTCGCGAGCCGTCGTCCTGCAGCATGACGGCGTCGGCGCGCGGCCGGTAGAAGGCGTGAAGGGGTCCGAGCACCGGGTCGCAGCCGCCAGCCACGAAGGACGGATAGCCGGTCACCCGCTCCCCCGTCCTTCCCCAGACCAGCCAGATCTGCCGGCGAGGCGGCACGGTCGTCCGGATGATCACCGAGGTGGAGGATCGCGGGTACGCCGAACCGGGAAAGGGCGTGCCGAAGATCACCGGGAGCGGTCGGCCGGTACCGTTGCTCACGTGGACCATGTCGGCCTCGGGCTGGAAGACGCCGTTCTGCGAGGAGACCACCTGGAACGCCGAAGCGCTCCCGGGGGTGCAGCCGTCGGCTGCGGACGCGGCGTCCGTCGCCGCCGGAAGCTTTTGCACCAACGGGGCCGGCGGCGAGGCAGGCGCTGCTGCCCGCGCTCCCGCCGCCCGGCGGGCGAGCGAACCGCCTCCGCCGAGCAGGACGGCGGCGACGAGGACGGAGAGCAGGCCTGCGGCGAGGCGGCGGCCGCTTCCCGAGCCTGGTGACGTCGCCATTCCACCATCCCCCTTGCGCGGAGAGGAAGCCCTTCCACCCAAGTGGACCGGGGCCCTGCCGGCTCAGCGCACCCCGGCGGTCCCCAAAAGGAGGGGCACCGCCGGCATCGCCAGAAAAAGCGCGGCGACCAGCCAGCCCAAAGGGTGGCCCAGGTTGATCGCCCATCCCGCCCCCGAGGGCGTCTCGACCACCAGCCTCGGGTCGCGCCGCTGCACGACGTAACCCCGCTCGCCCGTCCACGCCGAGGCCTGGAGGACCAGGGCCGCTCCGAAGGCCACCAGGAGGGGAAGCATCGGGAGCGCCTCAGGGCGCGACGGCAGCCGTCCCCAGAGGGCCAGGCAGTAGAGGAGGAAACTCAGGTTGAAACCCGCCGCGACGACGGCGGCGGCCATCGCCTGGCGCCGCCGCGCGCCGCGCCGCCGGCCGGCCTCCCCGGCGGTGGACTCCCCGCCAGCGGGCTCCGCTCCCACGCGGACGGCGAAGCGGAGCGCCACCACGGCGGCCAGGAAGGCGGTCGACAGGAGCTCCACCGAGACGGGCAGCCAGGCGCTCCAGGCGCTCCGCGCCATGTGGGCGGCCGAGAGCGCCGTCAGCGCCAGCGGGACCAGGGCGGGCAGCATCCAGAGCCACGGGGCTTCCCTGGCATCCCGCAGCCGGATCTGCCGCCGCGCTCCCCAGGCGACGATCCCCACGCCCAGCGTGGCCATGAAACCCTGGACGAGAAGCACCACCATCGGCCGCTCGCCCCCCTCGGCAGCCCCGGGCCGCGCCGCCCGCGGCCCGCGGTCTCACGGCGAGGTCGGCGCCTGGACCCGGAAGAGCCAGGCGGCCACGAAGCCGAGACCGTAGGGGCTGTGCGGGTCGCCCCTCCCATAGGCTACGGCGACGTGCCAGCCCGGTGCCAGGCCGGCCAGCCAGCCCTCCCACCCCCACGGGTCGGTGGGCCGGGCGCCCGCAACCCCGTAGGGCGGGATGGCGTCGACGAGGAAGGCCAACCCGAGTGCGGCGGAGAGCGCGATCCAGGGCGGCGCGGTGGCGCCGGCGGCAGCCCCGGCAGGAAGTGGCCCGCCCGCGCGGTAAGGGGAGCGGGCGGGGGTGACGCGGATCCGACGGCGCCTGCTGGCCGCCTCGCTGACGCTTCTCGGGGGCGTGCTCCTCTCGGCCGCCCTCCTCCTGCTGATCCACTCGCAGGCGCCCGCCGCCGGCGCGCCCTGGGAGCGGGCGCTCCTCCTCGGCCTCCACCGGCGCGTGACGCCCGCCCTCTGGCAGGTGGCCTACGACGTCAGCCTCCTCGGCTACCCGCCCGCCATCGCGGCGGTGACGCTCCTGACGCTCCTGGTCTGGGGATGGCGGCGGGCCTTCTGGAAGGCGGGCTTCCTGCTGGCCGCGGTGGCCGGCCTCTCGCTCCTCAACTACGGGGGGAAGCCCTTCTTCCACCGGCCGCGCCCGGCCCTCTTCCCGCACCCCTTCGTGGCCGGCTCGGCCTTCCCCAGCGGCCACGCGCTCTTCGCCGTCGGCTTCTACGGCGTGCTCGCCTACCTGGCGGTGGCCGGCCGAGGGAGGGCAGCGAGGCTGGCGGGCTGGGCGGCCTGGCTCGTGCTGGCGCTGGCCCTGGGGCTGAGCCGGCTGGTCCTCGGCGTCCACTGGCCCACCGACGTGGCGGCCGGCTACGCGGCCGGCGGCGTGGTGCTGGCGGCCGACGTCGTGGCGGCCCGCCGCTGGCGGGCCCGGGGCGAGGCGGCCGGCGGGGCCGAATCCTGAGAGGCGAGGCGCGCGGGGGTCTCCCGGAGGGCCTTTCCGAAAGGACGTCATGATGTCGGATCCGCCATCATGATGTTGGCATGATCGAAACGCTAGCCGGTCCGGCCGCCGGGCAGGGGTAACAGGAACGGCGGCTGCGTTTTT
>JAIMAT010000019.1 GCA_023511835.1 Bacillota bacterium
CAGCGTCTTCACGATGTTCCCCGCCAGGATCTTCTGGAAGATCCCGCGGTACGTCACGTCCACCGAACCGCTCGCCAACTCGTCCTGCCTCCCTTCGGCGACGGGACCTGCCGCGTGCATCGCGTTGGTATACGGCATACCAAGAAGCTATTCCTGCCGGCGTGGCTGGCGCCGGCGGGAGCCGGCCGCCCGGGCTGCCCGGCGGAAGCCGCCCGCGGCCGGCCCCCTTTCCCGGCCACCGATCCCCCGGACCGGGGCCGCCCCTTCAACCTCGGCCCGTCAGTGCGAGACCGCCTGCCCAGCCACCGGAGCGGTCGCGTCGGCCAGGCGCCGAGCCTCCTCGGCCGTGCGCCGCGCCAGCGGCCGCAGCCAGACCAGCGCCAGGACCGCGTCCAGGGCGCTGGCGATGACCATGGCCCAGAAGACCGGCAGCCAGCCGCCGGTGTCGGCAGCCGCCAGCGCGGCCACCGGCCCGGAGAAGATGGAGGCCACACCCTTGGCCGTATACAGGAAGCCATAGTTGGTGGTCGCCCAGGTCCGGCCGTAGAGGTCGCCCACCGCGGCCGGGAAGAGCGAGAAGATCTCGCCCCAGGAGAAGAAGGCCAGCCCCGAGAGGACGATGAACCAGACGGGGTGGTGGATCAGCTGCATCAGGGCCAGGATGGTCAGCGCCTGGATGGAGAAGGCGATGAACATGGTGTTCTCGCGGCCGATGTGGTCGGAGACCCAACCCCAGAAGGGCCGCGTGATCCCGTTCAGGATCCGGTCCAGCTGGACCGCCAGGACCAGGGCGGTCATGCCGAAGGCGACGACCACCTTGTCGACGTGGTAGTACTTGGCGATGGGGTTGATCTGCGCCGTCACCACGAGCCCGCTGAAGGCCATCAGGGTCATCATGAAGTAGAGCACCCAGAAGGACCTCTGGCGGAACATCTGAGCGGGCGTCAGGTCCACCTTGGAAGTCGTGACCCGCTGGCTGTGCGCCGCCTCGCGCTGGCTCCAGCCCTCGGGAACCCAGCCCTTGGGCGGCTGGACCATGAAGTAGCCCGCCACCATGGTGGCCAGGCCCTGGATGATGCCCCAGACGATGAACGCGTGCTGGTAGCCGCTGGAGGCGATCATGGAGGCGATGGGGGCGACCGTGATGGCGGTGCCGATGCCGTAGCCGCCCGCCGTGATGCCGGCGGCCAGCCCGCGGCGGTCCGGGAACCACTTGAGCGCGTTGCCCATGGCGGTGGCGTAGACCGTGCCGGCACCCACGCCGCCCAGCGCATACCAGAAGTACAGGCCCCAGAGGCTGTGCGTCAGGCCGGAGCCGATCCAGCTGATGCCGCTCAGGAAGCCTCCGATCAACATCAGCGTACGGATCCCGAAGCGGTCGGCGAGATAGCCTTCGGCGGGATCCAGCCAGGTCTCCGCCAGGACGAAGAGCGAGAAGGCCACCTGCACGGCGGCCAGCGACGCGTTCAGGCTGGACTGGAGCGGCGTGGTGAAGAGGGTCCAGGCATACTGCAGGTTGGCGATCGCCATCATGGCGATGACGCCGGCCACCAGTTGCCACCAGCGATTGACGATGCGAACCCCGGCGGCCGGCACGGCCGCCTGCTGCGACGACATGGCAGCTCCCTCCCCCGTGGCCGCACCGCGGTTCCGCCCCTCGCCGGTGCGGCTCAACCCGTCGATTCGGATCTTCCGTCCACCGTAGGTACGGGCGGCCCCGAGGCGCCACCTCGAGGACCGGTATGCCGCATACCGTCCGCCTAAGGGCAAGGTAGCGGCCCTTTTCGTCGTTGTCAACGGCCGGTTTCGGGTTATACGGAGTGAAAACCGCTCTACCTCTTGCCCGATCGGTGAATTCCGACGTAACAAGTACGAATTCCGGAAAGGAGGCCGGTGTGCGCTTCTCCCGCGGGTTGTCCGGCGGTCCGCAGCGGCCGGGCCAAGTTCTCCGTTTCACTTTTTCTGCAGATGGCATACGGTCCACCCCTTGGAAGAGCGCCTCGGCGGAACTACACTAATGGCGTGGGCGTCGCTGCGAACGGCGTGGCGTCCTCGCCGGGATCGGCTCAAAAACCACCGGGATCGGTCAAAAAACCGCACTCAGTCTTCCGGGGGTGAGGGACGGTGGTTGCCGCTGAGCTGATCGCGGTGCTCGGTCTCGCGCTGTTCGCCGCGATGGGCTATGTCCAGGCGCGCTCGGAGAGCAGGCGCCTGGCGGCCCGCGAGGCAGGCCGGCCAGCCTTGCGCGTGGTCAACGGACGTCGGGTCGCCTGAGGCCACCGGCGGCCCCGCGGCCGCCGCGAGAAGGCGACGACGGCAAGCCGGTCCTTCGGGGCCGGCTTCTTTACCACCATACGGAGCCGCGCCCACCGGCATTCGCCGCCCGCGGCGGGCGGCGGAGGAGGGAAGTCGGGTGAACCTCCCGCGCCTGGAGGCGGAACACTTCCCGGTGGTCGTCGACGAGGTCTCCAAGGCCATCCGCTCCGCCATCCTCGACGGCCGCCTCGGAAGGGGAACCCATCTCGTCGAACGCGAGCTGGCCGACCAACTGGGGGTCAGCCGCACGCCCGTCCGCGAGGCGCTCCGCCGCCTGGAACGCGAGGGCCTGCTCGTCTACGAGCCGCGCCGCGGCATGGTGGTCAGCGGCTTCGACGAGCAGTCGGTCCGGGACCTCTACCTGATGCGGGAGCTCCTCGAGGGGCTGGCCGCGCGGCTCGCCGCCGAGCGCCACCAGCCGGGCGAGATGGAGGAGCTGGAACGCCGTCTGCGCGAGGCGGAAGCGGCCGTCGAGCGCGACGACGTCGACGCCGCGGCGGCCGAGAACGTGGCGCTCACCCTCCAGATCTACCGCATGGCCCACAGTCCGCGCCTGGAGCAGACGCTGGCCGCCCTGCGCGACTACATCGAGAGCTTCACGCGCGCCGGATACCGCGACGATTGCCGGCTCCGGCAGGCCCACCGCGAGCACACCGCCATCGTGGCGGCCATCCGCGCCGGCGACGGCGCTCTGGCCGAGGAGCTGACCCGCCTCCACGTGCGGCGCTCGCTGGGCAGCTGGGAGCATCTGAAGCCGGCCCAGGCCGCTGCCGGCCAGCCGACGGAACCGCTCTCCACCCCCTCCCGCTAGCCGGCGCCCGGGCGGCGGCCCGCCGCCCCGGTTCGCCTTCCCTCCCCGCGCAGCCCCAAACCTTCCACCGGCCCCGTCCGGAGGCCGGGCGAAAGCCGGCACCGCCCCGCCGGGAGAGATCCGTACACCTCGGGCCGGCGCGGATCGAATTCGCCTCCCGAGCGGAAGGAGTCCGACGAAGCGCGTCGAACATGGCGTCAAATCCTCCGGAACTCGGTTTCCGCATAGGAAACCGCGCCCGTCAGGAGGTGTCTCCCTCGCCGACTCCGCCCATCGGCTCGCTGGCCCGGGCGCTCCGGCTGCTGGAGCAGTTCACCGCGCGCCAGGACGTCTGGGGCGTCCGCGAGCTGGCGCTGGCCACGGGCATGAGCAAGGCCACCGTCTCCAAGGTGATGGCCACGCTGCGCGCGTACGGCTACGTCGTCCAGGACCCGGTCAGCCGGCGCTACCGGCTGGGGCCCGCCTTCATCTCGCTGGGACGCGTGGCCTCGCGGAAGCTGAACGTGGTCGGCGCCGCGCGGCCGCTCCTGGAGCGGCTGGCGGCCGAGACCGGGGAGACGGCGGTGCTCATGCTCCGCGCCGGCATGCGCTCGGTCTGCGTGGCGACGGCCGAGGCGCCGCAGCCCATCCGGGTGGCGGCCACCGTCGGCCGCTACGCCTCGCTTCACGCGGGCGCCTCCAACAAGCCGATCCTGGCCTTTCTCGGCGACGAGGAGATCGAGGAGTACATCGCCTCGCCCTTCTTCGTGCCGCGAGGGCCGCGCTCCATCGCGGAGGCGGAGGCGCTGCGGGCCCATCTGGCCGAGATCCGGCAGAGGGGCTTCGCCACCAGCGAATCCGAGGTGGAGCCGGGGGTGAGCGCCTGCGGCGCCCCCGTCTTCGACGCCGCGGGCGAGGTGGTGGGCGCCGTCAGCATCACCGGGCCCTCGGACCGGCTGAACGGCGAGGCGATGGCGGCGGCGGCCGGATACGTCCGGCGGGCGGCGGAGGATCTCAGTCGCGCGCTCGGCTGGCGCGGCGAGAATGGCCGCGCGCGGGGGGCGGAAGAGCGGTCCGGAGAGATCGAAGGAGGCGGGGTCTATGTGGCGGCGACTGGGCCGCACCGGGCTGGTGGCGGTCGCGCTGGCGGCGCTGCTCCTGGCCGGCTGCGGCGGAGGTAGCAGTAGCAGTAGCGGGAACGCCGGCAGCAGCGGCGGCACGGGTCAGCAGCAGAGCACGGGGGCGGGGACGGCTTCCTCGCAGGCGGGCGGCACGATCACCATCGGGATCAACGCCGATCCGCCCAACCTCGATCCCGCGGGATCGACGGCGCTGGTCGACCGGTACGTGCAGAACAGCATCTTCGACAAGCTCTACGACGTGGACGCCAACCTGAAGGTGGTGCCGGTGCTGGCGGCCAGCCTGCCGGAGATCTCCGCCGACGGGAAGACGTACACCATCCACTTGCGCCAGGGGATCCAGTTCACCGACGGGACGCCCTTCAACGCCGACGCGGTGATCTACAACCTGAAGCGGTACATGAGCCCCGACTCGGCACGGCATTCGGAGCTCTCCTTCGTCTCGGACGTGCAGAAGGTGGACGATTACACGGTCCGCATCGTGCTCTCCAAGCCCTTCAGCCCGCTCCTCTACACCCTGACCGACCGGGCGGGGATGATGGGCTCGCCCGCGGCCATTCAGAAGGAGGGGGCCAACTTCGGCCAGCACCCGGTGGGCACCGGGCCGTTCATGTTCGAGAGCCGCATCAAGGGCGACCAGATCGTGCTCGTCCGCAACCCGCACTACTGGCAGAAGGGGCTGCCGAAGGCGGATAAGGTCGTCTGGAAGGTGGTCACCGACGACAACGTCAAGGTGGTCAACCTGAAAGCGGGCCAGCTGGACATCATCGACACGGTGCCGGCCCAGTCGGTGGGCGACCTCCAGTCCAACTCCGCCTTCCGTGTCGACATCGGGCCCGGCCTCGGCTTCCAGGGGCTCTATCTGAACGTCCAGCAACCGCCCTTCAACAACGTCTACCTGCGGCGCGCCGTCGACCTGGCCATCGACCGGGCGGCCCTGGTGAAGGTGGTCTTCGGCCAGACCGCGGATCCGGGCTACGGGCCCTTCCCGGCGGGCACCCCGGCGGAGGCCGCTTCGGGCACGCCGCCGGCGGTCGACCTGGCCAAGGTGAAGCAGCTGCTGGCCCAGGGCGGCCACCCCAATGGCTTCACCTTCACGCTCAAGATCGCCACCTCCCCGGTCAACCAGCAGGTGGCCCAGGTGCTGAAGAACATGCTGGCGCAGGCGGGCATCACCATGAACATCCAGCAGGAGGAGTTCGGGACGTTGCTGGACGACTCGACGAAGCATAACTTCCAGGCCAGCGCCCTGGGCTGGAGCGGCCGTCCCGACCCCGACGGCAACATCTACAGCTGGTTCTACACGGGCGGATCGCTCAACGACTCGGGCTACTCCAACCCCAAGGTGGACCAGCTGCTCGACCAGGCGCGGGCGACCAGCGACATGACCCAGCGGGTGGCGCTCTACACGCAGGTGATGGAGATCATCCACCAGGACGTGCCGTACGTCTACCTGTACTTCCCGAAGAACGTGAAGGCGTTCACCGCCCAGCTGAAGGGCTTCGTCAACGTGCCGGACGGGATCATCCGGACCGCCCAGCTGGGCAAGTGAGTTCATGAGGGGCGCCTGCGCGCCGGCTCCCGCCCCGCCTCCGGCGGGCGGGGCCGGCCGCCGCCCCCGGGGGATGCGACCATGTGGACCCACTTCCTGAGGCGCCTGATGCTCGCCATTCCGGTGCTCTTCCTGGTGAGCGTCATGGTCTTCAGCCTCATCCACCTCATCCCGGGCGATCCGGGCCGGACCATCCTCGGCCCCGAGGCGACGCCCGACGCCGTGCGCGCCTTCGACCACCGCCTGGGGCTCGACCGGCCGCTGCCGGAGCAGTACCTGCGCTGGCTCCTGCGGGTGCTGCATGGCGACCTGGGCAACTCGCTGGTGGACGGCACGCCGGTCAGCCTCCTGATCGCCCAGCGCCTGCCGGCGACGGCCGAGCTGGCGGTGGGCGCGCTGCTGCTGGCGATGCTCCTGGCCATCCCGGCCGGCATCCTGAGCGCCACACGCCAGGGAGGCTGGGGCGACGCGGCGGGGACCTTCCTCTCGCTGGCCGGGCTCTCGCTGCCGCAGTTCTGGCTGGGGCTCTTGCTCATCCTCTACTTCGCCGTCCGCCTTCACTGGCTGCCGGCCTCGGGCTACGTCCCCTTCTTCCAGGACCCCGTCCAGAACCTGAAGACCATGCTCCTGCCCATCGTGGTGACGGGCCTGCGCGAGACGGCGGTGACCATGCGCATGATGCGCTCGAGCCTCCTGGACGTGCTCGACCAGGACTACGTCCGGACCGCGCGCGCCAAGGGCCTCCCGCCCGGCGCGGTCATCCTGCGCCATGCCACGCGGAATGCGTTGATCCCGGTGGTCACCACCAGCGGCCTGCAGCTGGCGGGCCTGCTGGGCGGGCTGGTGATCACGGAGACCATCTTCGTCATCCCGGGCTTCGGCCGCCTGATCGTGGACAGCATCCTCAACCGCGACTTCGTCACCCTGCAGGGGGCGGTGCTGGTCTCGGCCGTCCTGGTCATCGCGGTCAACTTCCTCGTCGACCTCCTCTACACGGTGCTGGATCCGCGCATCCAGCTGGCGAGGGGGGCGCGCGCATGATGGAGCCGCGACCGATGGACGTCCCGGCCGCCGAGGCGGGTGCCGCCGGCGGCGCCGTGGCCCGGCCGGTGCGGTCCGCGCGCTTGGGCCTGGCCCTGCGCCGCTTCGCCCGCAACCGGCTGGCCGTCTTCGGGGCGGTGGTCGTCCTCCTGCTGGTCGTCACCGCGGCGCTGGCACCCTGGCTGGCTCCGCACAGCCCCTACGCGCAGGACTACCAGGCGCTCCTCCAGCCGCCCTCGGCCGCCCACCCGCTGGGCACCGACGACCTGGGCCGGGACGAGCTGGCGCGCCTCATCTATGGCGCCCGCATCTCGCTCGAGGCGGGCCTCATCTCCGTCGGCCTGGCCGTGGCCATCGGTCTTCCGCTGGGGCTCTTCTCCGGCTACGTGGGAGGCTTCTGGGACGAGGTGGTGATCGGCCGCCTGACCGACGCCATGCTGGCCTTCCCCTCGCTCATCCTCGCCCTGGCCATCGCCGCCGTGCTGGGCCCCAACCTGACCAACGCCATGGTGGCCATCGGCATCAGCATGGCGCCCAATTACGTCCGCCTGATCCGCGGCCAGGTGCTGGCCGAGCGGGAGCGCGAGTACGTCGAGGCGAGTCGCGCGCTGGGCGCCGGCGTCGGCCGCCAGATCTTCCGCCACATCCTGCCCAACGTGCTCAGCCCGCTGCTGGTCCAGGCCTCGCTGGGCGTCGCCTCGGCCGTCATCGCCGAGGCCAGCCTCAGCTACCTGGGGCTGGGCACGCAGCCGCCGACGCCCAGCTGGGGCTCCATGCTCCGCACCGCCCAGGGCTACCTGACGACGGCGCCCTGGCTCTCGTACTATCCGGGCCTGGCCATCTTCCTGGTGGTCCTGGCCATCAACCTGGTCGGGGACGGCCTGCGCGACCTGCTCGACCCGCGCCAGAGACGGCGCGTCTGAGCCGGCCGGGCGGGGCCCGGCCCGCCCTCAGGCGCCCGTCAGCGCCTCCCGGTAGGCCGCCAGGGGGTCGCCCGGCATCGGCCAGCCCGCCTCGCGCAGGAGCGCGGCCAGCGCCGCGACGAAGCGCTCGCCCTTCTCCGGGCGGGCGTTCTCGCCCATGTGGCCCGCGCGCCAGACGAGGCCGGCCGCCGGCCCCCAGCTCCCCGCCATCATCACGCCGTACCCGCTCCAGAGCCGCTCGCGCAGCTCGGCCTCGCGCGGCCGGAGCGGCTCGGGGACAAGCCAGGCGGTGACCGAGGGGGAGGCCGCCGCCTCCCGCGGGTAGAGCTCCAGGCCGGCCGCGCGCACGGCCGCCCGCATCGCCCGCGCCAGGCGCTCGTGGCGGGCCAGGCGCTCCCCCTCCGGCTCGTCCAGCGCCCGCCGGGCCGCCTCGTGGAGCGCGTAGACGTCCGAGGTGGAGGGCGTATAGGGGAAGATCCCCTGGCCCAGCCACTCCTCGTGCCATCGCCAGAGGTTGAGGTAGACGCCGGGGACGGGGCGCCGGCGCCGGCGCATCCGCTCCCAGGCGGCCGGGCTGACGCTGAGGAAGGCCAGCCCCGGCGGCGCCGAGAGCGCCTTCTGCGAGCCGCCCAGGACCACGTCCGCCCCCCAGGCGTCGCTCTCCAGCGGCGCCGCCCCGATGGCCGAGACGCTGTCCATGACGGTCAGGATGCCGTGGCGCTTCAGGACCGGCAGGAGCCGGTCGACGGGGTTGAGGAGCCCCGTGGGCGTCTCGCAGTGGACCAGGGTGGCCAGGGCGAAGCCCTCCGGCTGGCGCGCCAGGAAGCTCTCCAGTCTCCCGGCGTCCAGTGGCTCCCGGTCGTCCGCCTCGAAGAGCGTCACCTCCGCCCCCCAGTCGCGGGCGAAGTCGGCGAAGCCCCGCCCGTAGAGCCCGTTGGCCAGGCAGAGGACGCGGTCGCCCGGCTCCACCAGCGAGGCGACGGCCGCCTCCAGCCCCAGCAGGCCCTCGCCCGCCAGGATGAGGACGTCGTTCGAGGTGTGCATCAGCTCGCCCAGCCGCCGGCAGGTCGTCCGGTAGAGGCGGGCGAAGTCGGGGTCGAGATCCGAGTTGGCCACGGGCAGGGCCATGGCGCGCCGGACCTCCTCCGCCACCTCGGTGGGGCCCGGGGTGAAGACCAGCCGCTCTTCCAGGCGTCGCGCGAAGCCCAGCGGATCGTGGCCGGCGTCGTCGTTCATGGGCCGCTCCTCCCTTCGTCGGGCGGCCCGGCCGCCCGCGCACGGCGCGGAGGGGCCGGAGCCCGGGATCGGCTTCGCCGCCGGCGCGGCCAGCCCTCCCCGCGGCGCCCGGCGTGCGCGGCGGTAGGATGGCGGCGGAGGGGAGGGAAACGATGGGCGCATCCTGGAGCGCCTGGACGGCCGACGGGCTCCTCATCTACTTCGTCTACGGGCTGGCCTTCTTCTCCACCGGCCTCCTCATCGCCGCCCAGAACCTGCGCGCCAGCCGCCTCCGGCTCAGCCGCGCCATCTGGTACCTGGCGCTCTTCGCCCTCTTCCACGCGCTCTCGGAGTGGGCGAACGTCTTCGTACCGCTCCAGGCGGGGCGGCTGGGCGCGGCGGCGAGCGGCCTGCTGCACGGCCTGCAGCTGGCCGTGGTGGTCGTCTCCTTCCTGTTTCTCGTCGAGTTCGGGGTGACGCTGCGCGCCGAACAGCAGGGCGGCGACGGGCGCGGGCGGTGGCTCCCCCTGCCCCTGGGCCTGGCCTGGGCCGCCGCCTTCCTGGCGGCCGGCGTCCTCTATACGGGAACGGGCCAGCGGTGGCTGGCCGCCGGCTACCTGCTGGCCGAGCTCCTGCTGCTCGGGCCGGGGGCGCTCCTCTCCGCGTTCGCGCTGGTCCAGGAGGCGCGGCGCATCGGCGCAGAGGCCGAGGCGGGCGCGCCGGAGAGCCGCCAGGTGCTCCGGCGGGTGGCGGCGAGTCTCCGCTGGACGGCCGGCTGCCTCCTGGGCTGGGCCGCGGTCCCGGAGCTGCTGGAGTCGCTCGACCCCTTCAGCGGCGGCCTGGGACGCGGTCCTGTGGCGGCCGCCCTGGACGTGCTGGCGGTCCCCGCCGGAACGGGCATCGCGGTCTTCACCCTGCGGACACTGGAGATCTTCCGCGTCGAGGAAGAGCGCCGCCTCGAGCAGCTGGAGCAGTCCAACGCGCTGATGCGCGAGCGGAACCGGATCGCCTCCGACCTCCACGACGGGGCGGTCCAGATCCTCTACGCCATCGGCATGGAGGCCGACGCGGCGCTCCTGGCGCGCCGCGGCCAGGAAGAGCACCTCGCCGTCATCAAGGATCTGGCGCAGAAGGGGATCGCCGAGACCCGCGCCGTCATCCGGGAGATGCGCCAGATCCCCTGGAACGGCGCCTCGCTGGGCGAGGCGCTGCGGCGCCTGCCCGCCGAGGTGGCGCTGCCCGCCCTGCCGGAGGTGGAGGTGGAGGTGGAGGTGCACGGCGAGGAGGGCCCGCTTCCCGTGGAGGTGCGCAGCCTCCTCTACCGGGTGGCGCGCGAGGCCTTCGTCAACGCCTGCAAGCACTCCGGCGGCCGGCGCGTCCGGCTCGCCCTGGAGTTCGGCCCGGAGGCGGTCCGCCTGGCCGTCAGCGACGACGGCCGCGGCATCGACGAGGCAGCGCGGCGGAAGATGCTGACCGACTCGGGCCACTTCGGCCTCAGCGGCCTCGCCGCCCGCCTGGCGGAGCTGAACGGGAGCCTGGAGATCGCCGACCGCCCGGGCGGGGGCGCCGTCGTCCTCGCCTCGATCCCCCTGGGCGGCGGCCAGGAAGGGGTGGCACGGCGATGATCCGTCTCCTGCTGGTGGACGACCACGAGGTGGTGCGGCGCGGCCTGCGCTCCATCCTCCAGGTGGATCCCGAGCTGGAGGTGGCCGGCGAGGCGGCGACGGCCGAGGAGGCGCTGGAGCAGGCGCGCCGTCTCCGCCCGAACGTGGTGCTGCTGGACCTGCGCCTGCCCGGCGCCGGCGGCCTGGAAGCCTGCCGGCGCCTCCTGGCGGAGGAGCCGGAGGTCCGCGTCATCATCCTCTCTGCCTTCGACCAGCTGGAGGACATCCGCCAGGCCTTCCTGGCCGGGGCCCGCGGCTACGTCCTGAAGAACGCCGACGGGGGCAGCCTCATCCGCCATATCCGCGCGGTGGCCGCGGGCGAGGTGATCCTCGACCCGCAGCTGACCGGGCGCGTCATGAACCTGATGCGCCCGCCGACCGAGGGAACGGAGCCGCTGACGGAGCGGGAGCTGGAGGTGGTGCGCCTGGTGGCGGCGGGCCTGACCACGCGCGAGATCGCGCGCCGCCTCTACCTGCACGAGAACACCGTCAAGACCCACGTCCAGCACGCCATGAGCAAGCTGGGCGCGGCCAACCGCGCCGAGCTGGCCGCCGAGGCGACCCGCCGGGGGCTGGTTTGAGGTCCCGTCGAGGGCGGGCGGCGGGCTGCGGATGCGCAGGGGGGGGCGGCCGGGGCCGCCCCCCCCCTTTCTCTCCTGTTCCCGCCCGACCCCGGCCGGGCGAGGCGGGCCCGTCGCTGCGGCCTCGCCCTCACCGGGCGGCGGTGGCTCCGCGCCGCTCTTCCCGGGCCTGGAC
The DNA here is from genome assembly GCA_023511835.1 of Bacillota bacterium. NCBI lineage: Bacteria > Bacillati > Bacillota > Bacillota bacterium. The sequence continues at coordinate 11,397 of JAIMAT010000019.1, forward strand.
GGGACGGCCGGTCGTGCGCAGGACGTGGCTGAAGAGGTAGCCGGCCACGGCCGCCAGCCCGGCGTACGAGACGTAGAGCAGCGCCAGGGCGACTCCGGGGTTGCTGCTGGTGACCAGCCAGCTGTTGACCGGCGCCAGGTAGGCCTGGTCGCCACCTTCCACGCCCAGCGCCTGCGGCACGAAGAAGAGGACTGCACCCGCCAGAACCAGCCCGCTCACCCAACGATAGGCGCGCAGGTCGTCGTCGGCGTCGCGCGTCAGCTTGACGGCCAGCGCACCGAAGAGGAGGACCGCTGCCAGCGAGCCGGTCAGCGGCAGGTCGGCGCCGCGCACCAGGTCGGGGAAGAAGCAGACGACGCTGACGGCGAAGGTGAGCACCAGCACCAGGTCGCGCGAGAGCACGTAGAGCATCCACCAGACGTCGGCGGCGAAGCGGAGGGTGAACTTCCTGAGCATGCGCAGCATGTAGGGCCGCGCCAGCTGGAGGATGAGCGCCAGAGCCCAGAGGGCGGGCATGGCGGCGATCAGCGTCTGGACCAGCCAGTCGTGGCCTGCCGCCACCAGCGTCTGACTGAGCAGGTCGCTCAGCTTCTCCGGGGTCATCGTCCTCGTCCCCCTTTCGGAAGCAGGGTGGAGCGGGTCCGCCAGCGCGGCCGCGAGCCCCACGGGTTGGAGAGCGTCGTGCGGCGGGCCGTGGCGCGGGTGTAGCTGGAAAGCGGATGCCAGGCTCCGTCCTCCTCCGGCTCGGCCGCCTGCGGCCCCTGCGAAGGGGCCAGGGCCACCGGCCCGTCGACGCGCTCGATGGTGATGATGTTGACCGGGCATTCCTGGGCGCAGATCATGCAGCCCGTGCACTCGCCCACCTGGATGGGGAAGACCGTCATCCACGGGTAGGGGGCCTCTCCGGGGGCGACTTCCTGCCGGGAGCCGTCCCGGCCCTCCGGGCCGGCGAAGCGGGGCCGGGTCATGTCCAGCGCTCGCACCGGGCAGACGTCCATGCAGACGCCGCACTGGATGCAGGCCGAGCCGTTGCTCCGGAACCGGTAGGCCACCGTCCTCATCCCCTCAGCGCCCGGGCGCGCGCGCCGGGCGTGCGCAGGCTGTAGGCGGCGGCCCAGGCGCCCAGCACCACCATCAGGACGAGCGAGACGTAGGTCAGCACCAGGGCCACGCCGGGGTTGCCCGACGTGGTCAGCCAGGCGGCCAGCGGTCCCACGCCGCGGAAGGAGCTGGCCTGGACCCCCAGGAAGGTGGGCACCAGGTAGAGCAGCGAGCCGGCGGCCACCAGCCAGGTGACCCGGCGGAAGGCGACCGGATCTTCGTCCACGTCGCTCGTCAGCTTCACCACCAGCGAGGCGAAGAGCGCGACCGTGGCAAGCGAACCGGTCAGCGGCAGGGCGTTCCCCTCCACCACGTCCGGGAAGAAGAACATGAAGCTCAGCACCAGGGTGACGACCGAGATCAGGTCGCGGACGAGGACGTAGAGGACCCACCAGAGATCGGCCGCCATGCGCAGCGAGAACTTCTGGAGCATCTGAAGCATGTAGGGCCGGGCCAGCTGGAGCGCCAGCACCAGGAGCCAGAGCACCGGCAGCGCCGCCGCCAGCGTGCCCTCCAGGAACTGCTCGCCCGCTCCCATCACCACGCCCTGGACGACCTGGGCGATCTGGTCGGGGGACACGGGACCTCACCTCCGCCATCGTCGTAGCTCCAGGCAGGGGGCCGGCGCCTCCTCCGGCCGGCCAGAGGTGGCGCCGCGGGAGGACTGGGGCCTTTGGCGGAGGCGGCTCACCCGAAGGGGTATCACCCGCCCCCGCCGCTCCTACCGGACGGTAGGCAGGAGCCCGTCCGCGGCCGCGGTAGCCGATCGGGCGGGAGGAGGGCGGCTATGCAGCGGGTGGCCATCGTCAGCGACAGCGCCTGCGACCTGCCGGCCGGGCTGGCCGCGGATCTGGGGATCGAGCTGGCGCCCGTCCACACCATCATCGACGGGCGGGACTACCGCGACCGGGTAGACATCCCGGTGCGCGAAGCCTACCGGGCGCTGGTGGAGCGGCGTGCGGTCAGCACGGCGGGCGCCTCGGGGCAGGACTTTCTGGAGGCTTACCAGCGGGCTCTGGAGCGGGCGGAGAGCGTGATCTGCCTCTCCATCGGACCCTCGCTCAGCGTCACCTACCGGAACGCGCTGGCTGCGCGCGAGCTCCTGGAGGAGGCCGACATCACGGTGGTGGACAGCCGCTCGGTGCTGGCCCCGCAGGGGCTGGTGGCGCTGGCGGCCGCCCGGGCGGCGCGCGAGGGCGCCGGCCGGGAGGAGGTGCTGGCGCTGATCGAGCGCCTCATCGATCGGACGCACATGTTCTTCACCGCCGACACGCTGGAGTTCATGGCCCGGGGCGGCCGCCTACGCATGCTGGAGGAGGAGCTCGGCTCGCTGGAAGGCCAGCGGCCGGTGCTGCGCGTGGCCGCCGACGGCTGGCACGCCGTGGGCAAGGCGCCCTCGCGCGAGGCGAGCATCGAGGAGTGCCTGCGGCGGATGCACGCCGACCTGCAGGCCATGGGCTGGCGGCCGGGCCATCCCCTGCGCGTGGTGGTGGACCAGGCGCTCTGCGAGGAGGAGGCGGAGGCGCTCCTGGAGCGGCTTCGCCGCGAGTACCGGGTGGAGGAGGGCTTCCTCTGGGAGGTGAGCCCCACCGCCGGCGTCCACCTCGGGCCGGGGATGCTGGGGGTCGCCTACCAGCTGCTCTAGCCGGATCCCGCGGCGGCGTCCGGCGCGCTCATTCTTCCCGCTCCGGCCCCTCCTGGGGGGCGCCGTCCTCCCGCCGTTCGCCGCTCGGTTCGCCCGGGCCTGGGGAGGGGGACCGCGTCGCCTGGTGGTGGCGGAGGGCCGGAGGTCGCGGGGAGGCTGCCGACCCGGCGCCTGCGGAACCGTCGCCCAGCGCGACGAGAGCCGGGGCCGTGCTGACGGCGGGCAGGGGCTCGGCGCGGAAGGCCGGCGCCACCGCCCAGCGGACCAGCTGCGCCCCGAGAAGCCCGGCCAGGCCGGACAGGAGCAGGGCCGCCAAAAGCCCGCCGGCCGCCAGGCGCCCGCGGCGCTCCGCCTGTCGCCTCCTGCCCTCTCCCGCCTGCGACCGCATCCCGGCTCCTCCCCTCCGCCACCTCGCCCTGCGGGACGGCTCCCGCCCGTTCTCTCTTTCGCCCGTCGCGGCCGCCCCTCAAGGCCGGCGGCGACCCCGAGGGAGCCGCCGGCCTCCCGCCTCCGCGCCGCTCAGCGGAACATGGCGCCCCAGGAGCGGCTCCTCCCCCAACCCAGCTGCCGGAGGAGGACGGCCACCATCACGGCCAGGGCGGTGACGGTCCGCGGTGTGGGCCCGTGGAAGGCCAGGAGGAGCAGCCCCGCCGGGAAGCCGACGTAGCCGACGAAAGGCATGCGTCGCGTCAGGAGGGCGGCCAGCGCCCCCAGCGCCGCCGCAGGCACCATCTCGTAGGGCGCCAGCACGAAGAGCGTCCCCAGCGCGGCCGCCAGCCCGCGCCCGCCGCGGAAGCGCGTGTAGAGAGGCCAGTTGTGGCCGGCCGTGGGCGCCACCGCCACGGGCACGAGCCACCAGCCCTCCAGCCCCGTCAGCCGCGCCAGAAGGAGCGGCAGCGCGCCCTTGGCCATGTCCGCCAAGAGGACCGTCATCCCGGCCAGAGGGCCCGCCAGGCGCCAGGCCGCATTGCCGCCAGGGTTCTCCCCCAGCTCCTCCGGCGACCGCCCGCGCACGCGGCGCACCACCCAGCGCGCCGGCAGGAGCGAGCCGAGCAGGTAACCGAGGAGGGTCAAGCCCGCCGTCCAGAGTCCGTTCTGCACAGGTCACCTCCGCCTCTCGCCGGCCTGCCGCCCCGCGGGACGGGGGTGCCGAGCGCCTCAACCCCTCCCCGCCGGCTCGACGTACCAGGCCAGCGCCAGCGCGCCCGGGCCCGTGTACGCACCGATCACCGGCGTCATGGGCGCCGTCCAGAGCTCCGTCGGGCGCAACCGCTCCAGCCGGCGCCGCGCCTCCTCCGCCAGCCCGGCGTTGGCGGCGTGGAGGACGGCGGCGTGCAGGCGGGCGCCCTCGCCGCCCCCCTCCGTCTCCACCTCCCGCTCCACGTGCTCCAACATCCGCTCCAGCCCCGCCTCCAGGCTGCCGACCGCCCCCGCGGGGAGGAGGCGCCCGTGCCGCAGCGCGATCACCAGGCGGACGCCCAGCCCCCCGGCGGCCCGGGCGGCCAGCCACGGGACGCGCCCGCTCCGCGCCACATACTCCAGCGTCTCCAGCACGCCCTCGAAGCGGACGCGCCGGCGCAACTCCAGCACGCGCCGCCGCACCGCCTCCGCGCCCTCGCCGCGGCCCGCCGCCCGCGCCGCGGCGGTGGCCAGGAGCGCCTGCGCCCCGGCCGCCGTGCGCGTGTCCACCACCTCCACGCGCGGTGGCCCCGCCTCCTCCTCCAGGCGGGCGGCAGCCATCCGCACGGTGCGGGCGGTGCCGCTGAGACGCCCGTGCACCGCCAGAAAGAGGACCCGCTCGGCACGCTCCGCCAGCCCTTTCAGGAAGCGGTGCGCCTCCCCGGCGGAGGGCTGCGAGGTGAGCGCCCGGCCCCCGCTCTGGACCAGCCGGAGGTAGAAGGCCGCGGGGCTCAGGTCGATCCCGTCGCGGTAGCTCACCCCGTCCAGGGTGACGGTCAGCGGCAGGACGGCGACGCCCAGCTCGCCGGCCAGCTCGGCCGGCAGGGCGGCCACGCTGTCCGTCGCCACGGCCAGCGGCTCCACGGTCCGCCTCACCCTCGCCTCCATTCCACCCCGCGCCGCCGAACTCCTGGGCGCCGGCCGCCGCCGCCCGCGCCAGCCCGGCGGCCCGGCGCGGAGCCCGTGCGCCTCCTGCCGGGAGGGGCTCGCCCACCCCTTCGTCGAACTCGACCCGCGGCGTCGCCCGATGGACGCCGAAGGGCCGGGTACGGGCGGCACGACTCCGCCCTCCGGGCCGGCGGGGATGCGGGGAGGCCGATGAGCGAAAAGGCGAGAGCCAAGCGCGGGCGGCCGCAGCCGGGCGCCCGTCCGCCGGCGCTGCGGGCGGCCGCCTGGGTTTCGGCCGTCTTCAACCCCTACACCGACCTGACGCTCTGGCTCGCCGCCAGCGCCTGGCTGGCGCCCGCCGGCCGCCGGGCCGCCCTGGCCGCCTGGCTGGCGGCCGTCCTTCTCCCCCTCTCGGTGCTCGCCGCCGGGCGGAGGCGGGGCTGGTGGAGCCATCCGGATCTCGTCGACCGTGGCGAGCGCTCCCTCTTCCTCCCGGTCGCTTGGGCGGGCTCGGGGCTCGCCTGGCTGGCGGCGCGCCGCTGGGCGCCGGGGAGCTGGCTGCCCGACGGCTTCGCCGTCGTCCTGGCCTGGCTCGCGGGCGTCTGGCTGGTCACCCTGCGCTGGAAGATCAGCCTGCATACGGGCGCCATCGGCGCGACAACCGGCGGCCTCGCCTTCTTCTTCGCGCAGGCCGGCCAACCCAGGGCGGCGCTCCTGGCGTTGGCCGTCGGCACGCTCCTCGGCGCCGCCGTCGCTTGGAGCCGGCTCCGCCTGGGGCGCCACACGCCCGCCCAGGTGGTGGCCGGCTTCCTCTTCGGCCTCGCCTGCGCGGGCGCGCTGCTCGCCCGGACTCTCCCCCCGCCCCCCTGAGCGCGCGACCGGCCCGTCGACCGCCGGGGACGAAGCGCGTCAAGGCGGGTCTTCTGGCGGCGCTCCCCGCTGCTCCGCGCGAGGAAGCCCGTCCGCCCCCCGACAGCCTTTGCGACCGCTCCCCCCGGCGTTCCCCCTATCCTCTTCCGCGTCGGCGGAGAGGAGATGGGAGAGGGATGGCACCCGAAATCGCCGCCCGGGGCCGTCGCGCCGGCCGCCACGCGCTTCTGCCGGCGGGCGCCCTCCTGTTCGCCCTGGCCCTCTGGCTCGCGCCCCTCCTGGCCCGGGCGCTGGCCCGCCCGCCCGTCGTCGGCCTTGCCGTCGCCCGCTCCCTGCGCCTCGACGGGGCTGTGGACGGGACGCTGGCGGCCGCCGGCGGCGATCTCTGGGCGGTGGTGGCGCGGCCCCGGGAGCTGGCCGCCGCGCGCCGGTCGCCCGCCGGCGGCTGGCGCTGGGCCCCGGCCCTGTCCTGGCCGGCCGGCTTCCCCGTCGGCCGCCTGCAGGGCGTGGAGGCGCTGGCCGACGGGCGCGGCGGGTTGCACGTGCTGCTGCTGACGGCCCCCGTCCAGGCCGCGGGCGGCCCCGCCTCGGCGCCGCCCACCGTCTGGTACGCGCGCCTGGAGGCGGCCCGTTGGCGGGGGCCGGAACGCGTGGGCCGGGGCGACCTCCTCCGCTGGCAGCTCCTTCCCGGGACGGCGGGCTCGATCCCCGTCGTCACCCTGGCGGCGGGCTTCGACGCGGCAGGTCGGCCCGTCGAGCGGACGCTGGTGCGGACGAGGGCGGGCTGGCGGCCGGGGAGGACGGCGGCGGAGGTACCGCCCCCGCCGCCGCAGGGCTGGCAGTACGTCTGGGAGGCGGCGCCTGCGGACGGAGGCCGGGCGTGGATGGAGCTGGTCGGACGCGAGGGGGAGGACTTCCTGGAGGTGGTGCGCACGGCGGGGGACGGCCGCCTCCTCGCTGACCTGGGTCGCCTCCGGGCGCCGGTGGCCACCGACGCGCCGGTCTTCCGCCTGCTGGAGGCGGGCTCGCGCTGGTGGGTGATCTACACCGACACCGTCGGCCGCCCGCTCTCGGCGGGCGGGCCGCAGCTCCGCTTTTCGGAGGAGCTCCGCCTCTACGCCCCGCCCGCGCGGCCGGGAGCCGGCCAGGAGTGGCCGCTGGCGGCCGCCTTCGAGACGGGGCGGGCGCCGCTGCCCGGCCTTGCGCTGGCTCCCGGCGGCAGCCGGGCCCTGGCCGGCACGGCGGACGGGCGGCTCTTTCTGCTCTGGCGGCCGGCGCCCGACGGTACGGGGGCCGGCGCGGGCCTCTGGCTGACCGAGCTCGACCCGCAGCCCCGCTAGGCCGCCGGCGCGCGTCTCCGGGAGGGCGGGCGGCGCCCCGTCGCTTCCGGTCTCTTCCTCCCTCCTTTGCGCGCCTGCCGGGAAGGGCTTTCGCCCTCCCTGTCGAACAGCTTCTCGTATTTCGTGGAAGCGATTTCATCTTGGCTGAAACGTCTTTCATTTTTTGCGGAAACGCTCGCCGCAACCGGGCCGGCGCGGGGGTGATCCTGCTGGCGACGATTCGCGAGGTGGCCACCCTGGCCGGGGTCAGCCCCGCCACCGTCTCCCGCGTGCTCAACGGCCGCGGGCCGGTCCGCGAGGCGACGCGCCGGCGGGTGCTCGAAGCCGTGGAGGCGCTGGGATTCACGCCCAACGGGCTGGCGCGCGGTCTGGCCAAGGGCGTGACCCGTACCATCGGCCTCGTCCTTCCCGACATCGCCAACCCCTACTTCCCCGCCCTCGCCCGCGGCGTCGCGGACGCCGCGCGGGCGGCCGGCTTCGCCGTCATCCTGGGCAACAGCGACAACGATCCCGAGCAGGAGGCGGCCCACGTCCGGGTGATGCGCGAGCGCTGGGTGGACGGCCTGATTATCGCCTCCAGCGGCCAGCCCGAACGCCTCTCGGTGCTGGTGGGCCAGGTGCCCGTCGTGCTGATCGACCGCCGGGCGACCGGCTGGGCGGCCGACTCCGTCTCCACCGACAACCGGCTCGGCGGTCGGCTGGCCGTGGCGCACCTGCTGGCGCGCGGGCGGCGGCGCATCGCCCATCTGGGCGGACCGGCGGGGGTGGCCTCGGCCGCCGACCGCGCCCTGGGCTTCTCCGACGCCCTGCGCGAGGCGGGCCTGGAGCCGGATCCCCGCCTGGTCAGTCAGGGGCCCTTCGACTTCGCCAGCGGTTACGAGCGGACGCGGGCGCTGATCGAGGGGGGAGTCGACTTCGACGCCATCTTCGCCGCCAACGACCTCCTGGCCGTCGGGGCCATCCAGGCCTGCCAGGACGCGGGCCTCGAGGTGCCGGCACGGGTGGCGGTGGTCGGCTTCGACGACATCCTGCTGGCGCGCCTGGTCCGCCCGCGCCTGACCACCGTGGTGCAACCGGCCTACCGGGTGGGCGCCCTGGCCTGGGAGCGGCTCTCGGCCCGCATCGCGGCGCGGGCGGCCGGCGCCGCGGGGGGGCCGCCGGTGGACGTGCAGCTGACGCCGCGCCTGGCGGTTCGCGAATCGGCCTGATCCCGGTCCTGGAACGCGCGAGGAGGTAGGTACCCGTCATGGCAAGGATCGCGGTGGTCGGCAGCCTCAACATGGATCTCGTGGTACGCCTTCCCCGCTGGCCGGCTCCGGGAGAGACGGTCCTGGGCGAGCGCTTCCTGCAGGTGCCGGGGGGCAAGGGCGCCAACCAGGCGGCGGCCGCGGCGGCGCTGGGCGGACACGTGGCCCTGGTGGGCCGCGTCGGCCGCGACGCCTTCGGGGCGGCCCTTCTGGAGAACCTGCGACGCTTCGGCGTCGCCCTGGAGGCGGTCGCCCTCGATCCGGAGGAAGCCACCGGCGTGGCGGTCATCGGCGTCGAGCCCGGCGGCGAGAACCGGATCGTGGTGGTCCCCGGGGCCAACGGGCGCCTCCGCCCGGAGGACCTGGAGTCGCCGGCCTGTGCGCCGCTCTGGGAGGAGGCGGAGGTGCTGCTCCTGCAGTGCGAGATCCCCGTGGAGACGCTCCTCGCCGCCGCCCGCCTGGGCCGGCGCCACGGCCTGACCGTCCTCCTCGACCCGGCGCCGCCGGTCCCCCTCCCCGACGAGCTCTGGTCGTATGTGGACGCCTGCCTGCCCAACCAGGTGGAAGCCGGGGTCCTGACCGGGCGGCGGGTGGGGGACCTGACCTCGGCGCGGCTGGCGGCGGCCGACCTGCTCGACCGCGGGCTGCGCTGGGTGGCCGTCAAGCTGGGTGCCCAGGGGGTCCTGGTGGGCGAAGGGAGCGACTTTCTCCACATCGCCGGCCTGCCGGTTCCGACCGTGGACACCACCGCCGCCGGCGACGTCTTCGCCGGCGCCCTGGCGGTGGGGCTGACCGAGGGGTTGGCCTTCGCGGCCGCGGCCAGCTTCGCCAACCGGGCGGCGGCCATCTCCACCACCCGCGCCGGCGCCCAGAGCTCCATCCCGCGGCGGGAGGAAGTAGGCGATCCTCTCCGCCCTCTTCCGCGAAGGGAGTGATGGACAAGGCCGAGCTCCTGGCTGTACCGACGTCTCGCGCAAAGGAAGCACAGACGGAAGGCTTTCGCGACAGAGGGGGGTTCTCCATGAGCTCCATGAGGAAGTGGCGACGGCTGGGCGCGGCCCTGGCGGCCGGCTCCCTGCTCCTCCTGGCGGGCTGCGGCGGATCCGGCTCCTCCGGTCCGTCCGCCTCCGGCAGCGGTTCGCAACCCGCCTCCGGCACGACGTCCAAGCCCTTCAAGGTGGCCCTGGTGGTCAACGGGACGCTGGGCGACAAGGGCTTCTTTGACAGTGCGGCGGCCGGCCTGCAGCGCGCCCACGACGAGCTGGGCGTCGACATCAAGATCCTCCAGGCCGATCCCAAGAACCCGCAGGAGTGGCTGCAGAACCTGCAGTCCGTCTCCGACGGGAGCTACAACCTGGTCATCACCGGCTCCTCGCAGATGAAGGACAACCTGACGCAGGTGGCCAAGGCGGCGCCCAACCAGAAATTCGTCTACTTCGACGACACCGTCGACCTGCCCAACATCGCCAACATCATCTACAAGCAGAACGAGGGCTCCTACCTGGCGGGCGTCCTCGCCGGCCTGGTCACCACCGACACCAAGGACTTCCCGCTCAGCAAGGGGAGCAAGGTGGTGGGCGTCGTCGGCGGCATGGACATCCCCGTGATCAACGACTTCATCGTCGGCTTCACCCAGGGCGTCCACTCCGTCGATCCGGGCATCCGGGTGCTCAAGTCGTACGTGGGCGACTTCTCCAACCCCAACAAGGGCTATGACCAGGCCAAGGCCATGTACGACCAGGGCGCGGACATCGTCTACGCCGTCGCCGGCGGCTCGGGCCTGGGCGTACTCAAGGCCTCGGCCGACGCCAACCGTTACTCCATCGGCGTCGACTCGGATCAGAACGGCCTCTACCCGGGCCACGTCCTGGCCAGCATGGTGAAGCGCGTGGACAACTCGCTCTTCGACATGATCAAGGCGGCCAAGGACGGGACACTCCAGTACGGCGGCAAGGTCTACCCCTACGGCCTCACCAACCAGGGCGTGGGCCTGATCCTGGACACCAAGGACGTGCCCGCGAGCGTCCAGGAGCAGCTCAAGGCGGCCGAGCAGAAGGTGGCCGGCGGCCAGATCCAGGTGCAGACGGTGACCGGGGCCGGCGGCCAGTAGCCGCCAGGCGGCGGAGGGGCGGTCGCCGTCCGGCGGCCGGCCCCCCGCCCGTCCGGGCCCGGCCCGGGAGGAGCATGGGATGAGTCGGAGCGAGACGGCGCCTCCCGTCGTGGAGATGCGCAGGATCAGCAAGTTCTTCGGCGACCTGGCGGCCAACCTGGCGGTCGACTTCGAGACCCGCGCGGGCGAGGTCCACGCGCTGCTGGGCGAGAACGGGGCGGGCAAGACCACCCTGATGAACATCCTCTTCGGCATGCTCGAGCCCGACGAGGGCGAGATCCGGGTGCACGGCCGGCCCGTCCGCCTGCAGAGCCCGCTGGACGCCCGCCGCCAGCGTATCGGCATGGTCCACCAGCACTTCAAGCTGGTCCCCTCGCTGACGGTGGCCGAGAACATCTTCCTGGGGCAGGAGCGCACCCGCGGGCCCTTCGTCGACCTGCGCCGCGCCCGCGAGGAGGTCGCCCGCCTGGCGGAGCGATACGGCCTGGCGGTCGATCCGGCGGCGCGCGTCGACCGCCTCTCCGTCGGCGTCCGCCAGCGGGTGGAGATCCTCAAGGCGCTCTCGTACGACGCCGAGGTGCTCATCCTCGACGAGCCCACGGCCGTTCTGACGCCTCAGGAGACGCAGGAGCTCTTCCGCATCGTGCGCGGTTTCGCCGCCATGGGCAAGGCGGTCGTCTTCATCACCCACAAGCTCCACGAGGTGAAGGAGGTGGCCGACCGCCTGACCGTGATGCGCCAGGGAAGGAAGGTGGCCACCATGGCCACCGGCGAGGCGAGCGAGGACGAGATCGCGCGGCTGATGGTGGGTCGCGACGTGCAGATGCGCGTCCCCAAGGCCCCCGCCCGGCCGGGCGAACCGGTCCTCGAGGTGCGCGGGCTCTGGGGCCTCTCCGACCAGGATCGTCCCGCGGTGCGCGACGTCACCTTCGACGTGCGCCGCGGCGAGATCGTGGGCATCGCGGGCGTGGAGGGGAACGGCCAGTCGGAGCTGGTCGAGATCCTGGCCGGCCTCCGGCCCGCAGCGGCGGGCCGGATCCTCCTCCTGGGCCGCGACGTGACGCGCGCCGGCGTGGCCGAGCGCCGCCGCGCCGGCCTCGCCCACGTGCCCGAGGACCGCATGGAGCGCGGCGTCAGCCCCCGCGCCAGCGTCCAGGAGAACCTGGCCGCCGGCCACTACGAGGCCTCGGGCCTGGCGCGGCACGGTCTCGTCGACCTGCGCCGCCTGCGCTCCTGGGCCGAGGAGCTGCTGCGCAGCTACGACGTCCGCGGCGCGACGCTAGCCTCGCCGGTGGCCTCGCTCTCCGGCGGCAACATCCAGAAGGTGGTCCTGGCGCGGGAGATCGCCCTCCAGCCGGAGCTGCTCATCGCGGCGCAGCCGACGCGCGGCCTGGACGTGGGCGCCACCGAGTTCATCCACCGCAACCTGGTGGCGGAGCGCGACCGCGGCCGCGCCATCCTCCTGGTCTCCGCCGAGCTGAGCGAGGTGCTCTCCCTCTCCGACCGCATCCTGGTCATGTACCGGGGCGCCATCGTGGGTCGTTTCCACGCGGGCGAGGCGGACGAGGAGGAGCTGGGCCTCTATATGATGGGCGTCAAGCGGCAGGAAGGGGGCGATTCCGATGGCTGAGGCGGGTCGCGGCCTCGCCCGCGCCGGGCGTCTCCTGGCCCCTCTCCTGCAGCCGCTGGCCGCGGTGCTGACGGCGCTGGCGGCCGGGGTGCTGATCATCCTGGCCATCGGCAAGGATCCGGTCAGCGCCTACCAGAACTTTCTGGTCGCCACCTTCACCAGCCGCGTCCAGTTCGGCAACATGCTGGCCACCGCCACGCCGCTCGTCTTCACCGGCCTGGCGGTCGCCCTCTCCTTCCAGGCGGGCGTCTTCAACATCGGCGCGGAGGGCCAGCTCTACCTGGGCGCCTTCTGGGCGGCGGTGACGGCCGTCCGCCTGGCGGCGCTGCCCGCGCCGCTGGCCGTCCTGCTCAGCCTGCTGGCGGGAACGCTGGCCGGGGCGCTCTGGGGGCTCGTCCCGGGCTGGCTGCGGGCCTACCTGCGCGTCAACGAGGTGGTGGCCACCATCATGCTCAACTACGTGGCCACGCTCCTCACCGAGTACCTGGTCAACAACCCCTTCAAGGATCCCACCGCCGGCGCCCCCATGACGCGGATGATCCCCGCACAGGAGTGGCTGGGCCCGCTCCTCCCCCCCTCCAGCGCGCACTGGGGACTGGCCGTGGCGCTGGCGGCGGTGGCGGGGGTCGCCTTCCTCCTGCAGCGGACCGTCTGGGGCCAGAACCTCCGTTTCGTCGGCCAGAACCCGCGCTTCGCCGAGTACGAGGGCATCCCGGTGCGGCGCATGGTGCTCGGCGCCATGCTCCTCTCCGGCGCCGTCGCCGGCCTGGGCGGGGCCGTCCAGGTTCTCGGCATCAACCATCGCTTCATCCAGGGGTTCTCCCCGGACTTCGGCTTCACCGGCATCACGGTCGCCCTCCTCGGGCGGATCAACCCCTGGGGGACGGCCGCAGCCGCCTTCTTCTACGCGGTGCTGATCAACGGCGCCTCCATCATGCAGCAGAACACGTCGGTCCCCTACCCCCTGGTCAGCATCCTGCAGGGCGTGCTGGTCCTCTTCATGACCGCGGAGGGAGTGCTCTGGCTGGGGCGGCGCCGCCGACGGGCCGCGCCGGCAGCCGGCGCGCCCGGGGAGCAGGCCGGCGCGGCGGAAGGGGGGGTCGGCTCGTGAACTGGCACGCCCTCTTCGACGCCTCGCTGCTCTTCACCATCCTGCTGAAGACGACGCCCATCCTCCTGGCCGGCCTGGGCGGCGCCTTCACCCAGCAGGCGGACATCCTCAACATCGGGCTGGAGGGGATGATGCTGGTCGGCGCCTTCGCCGCCGTCTCCGTGGGGGCGGCCACCCAGAGCGCCCTCCTGGCCGTCCTGGCCGCCGTCGCCGCCGGCCTCCTCTTCGCCGCCCTCTACGGCTACGTCAGTCTCCGGCTGAAGGCCGACTACATCATCGTCGGCATCGGCATCAACCTGCTGGCGCAGGGCGTGACCGTCTTTCTGCTCAACCAGCTCTACCACAACGAGGGCAACTTCTCGCCGGAAAAGTTCCCCCAGCTCTGGCGCCTGGAGTGGGCTCCCCTGGCCAGGGTGCCGCTGGTGGGGCCGATGCTGGAGGGCCAGTCCGCCATCGCGCTGCTGGCGCTCCTGCTGGTGGCGGCGGGCCACCTCCTGCTCTACCGGACCCGGGTCGGCGTCCACATCCGCGCCGTGGGGGAGAACCCGGAGGCCGCCGCCGCGGCCGGCATCGACCCGGTGCGGGTCAAGTTCCTCACCGTGATGATCAGCGGCCTCCTCACCGGCCTGGCGGGCGCCCAGCTCTCCATGGCCACCCTGGACATGTTCGTCCGCAACATGACCAACGGCCGCGGCTTCATCGCCGTGGCGGCGGAGACGTTCGGCAACGCGACCCCGCTGGGGACGCTGGTCGCCTCGCTGGTCTTCGGCGCCGCGGACGCCGTCTCGGACCGCATGCAGACCGGAAACCTGCCGCCGCAGTTCGTCCTCATGGTCCCCTATCTGGTGACGCTGGTGGCGCTGGCCGTGATGATGCTGCGTCAGCAGGCGCGCAGGCGTACCGTCCGGGAGGTCAACGGGGAGGTGAACGGCTAGGTGGAGCGGATCCCGCTGATCCTGGACATGGACCCCGGCATCGACGACGCCGTGGCGCTCACCTACGCCCTGCTGAGCGGCAAGGCCGAGGTCCTGGCCGTAGGCTCGGTGCACGGGAACGTGGAGGCGGAGCTGGCCGCCGAGAACGTCCTGCGCGTCCTGGAGCGGCTCGGCCGGGAGGAGGAGGTGCCCGTCGCCGTCGGCGCCCGCCGGCCCATGGCGCAGCCGCTGGCCACGGCCAGGTTCATCCACGGCGAGGACGGTCTCGGCGGTACCGGCCTCTCCGCGCCCCGCCGCCGGCCGAGCGGCGAGCATGCCGTCGACCAGCTGATCCGCCTCGCCCACCAGCGCCCCGGCGAGATCACCCTGGTGGCCACGGGCCCCCTGACCAACCTGGGGCTGGCCCTGCTCAAGGACCCCGACCTGCCCCGCCTGCTTCGCCGGGTGGTGGTCATGGGCGGCGCCGCCGGCTGCCCCGGCAACATCACCGCCACCGCCGAGGCCAACGTCTGGCATGACCCCGAGGCGGCGGACCTGGTCTTCCGCGCTGGCTGGCCGCTCACCATGGTCGGGCTGGACGTGACCATGCGCGTCATCTTCGGCCCCGCTGAGCGGGAGCGGCTCAGGCGGCTGGCCGGACGGCAGCCGCTGGCCCTCTGGCTCGACCGCATGCTGGACTTCTACGTCCGCGCCTACGAGCGCGTCCTGGGCGCGCCCGTCTGCCCCGTCCACGATCCGCTGGCGGTGGCCGCCGCTCTGGACGAGGAGGTGGTCCGCTGCCGCGAATGGCCGGTCCGCGTCGAGCTTCGCGGCGAGTGGACCCGCGGGATGACGGTGGCCGAGCGGCGGCCGCTGGCGGAGGGCTCGGGCGACGTCGACCCGCTCCAGGGCCCGCCTGTACAGGTGGCCGTGGAGGCCGACGCGGAGCGCTTCTTCGAGGGTTTCTTCGCCGCGCTGGACGCCGGCGGCGGGGCAAGCGCGGGGAGGCCGGAGGCATGAGCGACGTCCGCCTCTGGTTCGACACCGATCCCGGCATCGACGACGCCGTCGCCATCCTCCTCGCCCTCCTGGAGGCGGGCGAGGCCGTCGAGGGCTTCTCCAGCGTCGCCGGCAACGTGGCCGAGGAGCGGACCGCGGCCAATCTCCTGCGCCTCCTCCGCGCCGCCCGGGAGGCGCTGCCCGGAGTGCCCGTGCCCGCCCGACCGCGGCTGGCCCGCGGCGCGGACCGCCCCCTCCTCCGCCCGCCGCGCCAGGCGGCCGAGATCCACGGAGAGGACGGTCTCGGCGGCGCGCTGCCGCCGCTCCCCGGACCATACCTGCCGGGCCGCGACCGTCTCCCCGCCTACCGCGCCCTCCTCCGTCTGGCACCCCCGGGCCGGCGCTTCGAGGGGGCGCTGGTGGCGCTGGGCCCGCTGACCAACGTCGCCCTGGCCTGCCTCGCCGACCGCGACTGGCCGCGCAGGATCGGACGACTGGTGGTGATGGGCGGAGCCATCGAGGCGGGCGGCAACGCCACCGCCGCCGCGGAGTTCAACTTTCTCGCCGATCCGGAGGCGGCGCGCATCGTCCTGGAGGCGGGCTTCCCCCGCCTGGACCTGGTGCCCGTCGACGCCGGTCGGCGCCTGGCCTTGAGCTCCCGCCAATGGAGGCGCCTGGAGGCGACGGAGACGCCGGCGGCGCGGCTCGTCCGCAGGCTTCTCGCCTTCTGGCGCGAGCGGATCGAGGGGCCGGGCATGGTGGTCTACGACGCCGTCGCCTGGATGGCGGTCCGCCACGAGGAGCTCTTCGACTGGCAGGCCCTGCCGGTGACGGTGGACACCGCGGGCGGTGCGGCCGACGGCGCCTCCGTCGCCGACCGCCGCCGCCACGCCCCCGCCGCCAACTGCCGCGTCGCCCTCGACGCCCGCGCGGAGCCCTTCTGGGAGCTCTTCTTCGCCCTGCTGGAGCGCGGCGGCGCCGGCCCGGCCACCGCCTCCTAGCGCGAGGCACCGGCCGCCCCGCCCGGGCGCCGGAGAGAAATCCGAGGGGGTGCCCCCATGGCGCGAAAGATCATCCTCGACTGCGACCCCGGACACGACGACGCCATCGCCATCCTGCTCGCCCACGCCCATCCCGCCGTCGAGCTCCTGGCGGTCACTACGGTGGCGGGCAACCAGACGCTGCCCAAGACCACGCTGAACGCCCGCCGGGTGATGACGGTGGCCGGCATCCGCGACGTGCCCGTGGCGGCCGGCGCCGACCGGCCGCTGGTGCGGGAGCAGGTGGTAGCCGCCGACATCCACGGCGAGTCGGGCCTGGACGGCCCGCGCTTCGGCGAGCCGACGGTGGAGCTCGATCCCCGCCACGCCGTCGACCTGATCATCGAGACGGTGCTCCGGGAGGACGACGTCACCCTGGTCCCGGTGGGGCCGCTGACCAACATCGCGCTGGCCATCCGGCGCGAGCCGCGTATCCTCCGGCGCATCCGCGAGGTCGTCCTGATGGGCGGCAGCTGCACCTTGGGCAACGTCACCCCGGCCGCCGAGTTCAACATCTACGCCGACCCCGAGGCGGCGCAGATCGTCTTCTCCAGCGGCCTCCCGCTCACCATGGTCGGCCTCGACCTGACCCACCAGGTGCGCGCCACCCCGGAGGTGGTGGAACGTATCCGGGCCCTGGGGAACCCCGTGGCCGAGATGGCCGCCGACCTGCTGACCTTCTTCGCCTCCACGTACCGGAAGGTCTTCGGCTTCGAGGGGGCGCCGCTCCACGACCCCTGCGCCGTCGCCTACCTGATCGACCCGCAGTTGATCGAGTGCCAGCCGGCCAACGTCGAGGTGGAGCTGCGCGGCACCTGGACCTACGGCGCCACCGTCTGCGACCTGTACGGCGTGACGGGCCGGCCGGCCAACGCCCGCGTCGCCACCCGCATCGACCGGGAGCGCTTCTGGGACCTGATCGTGGAGGCGTTGGCCGGCTACGGCCGCGCGGCCGGCTGAGCCGCGGGCCCGCCTCCGCCCGGCAGGAGCCCGGCGCGGGGGCATGGAAGTTGCCCAGGGGGAAGCTTTTCCCCGACAGCAGGGTGGCAGGTGCCCGGCGGCGGCCAGGGGGCCGGCGCCGGGAGAATAGGGAAGTCCGGTGAGTCCCGGGCCGCGGCCGGCGGCCGGGACGAGTCCGGCGCGGTCCCGCCACTGTGACCGGGAGCCCGGGCGGAGGCCACTGTCGACGCAAGTCGACGGGAAGGCGCCCGCGGCGAGGAACGGAAGCCAGGAGACCTGCCTGCCACGCGATCCAGGTCCGCCTTCGGAGGAAAGGGGGCTGGAGTCATGGCGCACGTCTCCCCGCCCTGACGACCCGGCGCGCCCGGCGCCGGGTCGGCCTCTTCCGCCGGCCTCCCGGCGCACCCCGCATTCGAGGAAAGAGGCCGGGAGCACCCCGGCCTAGCAGGGAACCCGGGAAGGAGCGGATCCCGTGAGACTTCCTCCTGCTCGGCGCTCCGCGCGCACGGCGCTGGCGGCGCTGGGAGTGGTCTTCGCCCTCCTGGCCGGCGCCTGCGGCGGGCAGGCTCCCCAGGCGGGCAAGGCGGGCGCGGGCGGGGCCTCGGGTCAGACGGCCGCCCAGGCCGCCCGCTTCCCCGTGACGCTGACGGACTACGCGGGCCGGCGCGTGACCATCGCCAAGGAGCCGCTCCGCATCATCTCCTTCGCCCCCTCCAACACCGAGATCCTGTTCGCCCTCGGCCTGGGCCGGCGGGTGGTGGGCGTCGACGCCTACAGCGACTACCCCGCCCAGGCCGAGAAGCTCCCCAAGGTGAGCGCGCCGGGTCCGCAGCTCGCCTACAGCGTGGAGAAGGTGGTGGCGCTCAAGCCCGACCTGGTGCTCACGATCAGCGGCACCGAGAAGGTGGACGCGCAGCTCCGCGAGTTGGGCATCCCGGTCCTGGTCATCCAGCCCGCCGACCTCGGGCAGGTGCTGGACTCCATCCGCCTGATCGGCCGGGCCACGGGGGCGGTGGCCCAGGCCGACCGGCTGGCCGCCTCCATGGAGCGGCGCATCCGGGCGGTCGAGGCGGCGGCGCGCGCCATCCCGCCCGCGAAGCGCGTGCGCGTCTTCTACGAGGTCTGGAACAAGCCGCTGATGACGGCGGGACCGGGCAGCTTCATCGACGACCTGATCACCCGCGCGGGCGGGATCAACATCGCCCACGACGCCAAGACCGCCTGGCTCGAGTTCAGCGAGGAGGAGCTCCTGGCCCGCAACCCGCAGGTGATCCTGATCCCCAGCAGCGCCGCCGCGGAGCGCGCGGCCATCCTGGGCGGGCAGCGGCCGACCTGGACGAGGCTCGACGCGGTCCGGGAGGGGCGCGTCTACGTCGTCGACGAAAACCTGGTCTCCCGGCCTGGGCCGCGCATCGTGGACGGACTGGAGAGCCTCTTCCGCCTCCTCTACCCGCAGGCGGCCCGGACGAGTCAGGCGCCCGCCCAGGGGGCCGCCGCCGG
>JAIMAT010000020.1 GCA_023511835.1 Bacillota bacterium
TGGTCGAGCCGGGCGACAAGGTGCTGATCGGCGTCAACGGCCTCTTCGGCGAACGCATGGTGGACGTCGCCCGCCGCGCCGGCGCCGAGGTGCGGACCGTGGAGGCCCCCTGGGGACGGATCGTCGACCCCGAAGCGGTCCGGACGGCGCTCCGCCGCGAGCCGGACATCCGCCTGGTGGCGCTGGTCCTGGCCGAGACCTCCACCGGCGTCCGCCAGCCGCTGGAGGAGATCTCCCGTCTCGTCCACGAGCACGGGGCGCTGCTGGGCGTCGACGCCGTCACGGCCCTGGGAGGCATCCCGGTGGAGGTGGACCGCCTGGGTATCGACGCCTGCTACGCCGGCACCCAGAAGTGTCTGAGCGTGCCCCCGGGGCTGGCCCCCTTCACCGTCGGCCCGCGCGCCGAGGCCCGGCTGGAGGCGCGCAGGCGGCCCGTCTCCAGCTGGTACCTGGACGTCACCATGATCCGCCGCTACTGGGGGCGCGAGCGCTTCTACCACCACACGGCGCCCATCAACATGCTTTACGCCCTGCACGAAGGCGTCCGCCTCATCCTGGAGGAGGGGCTCGCCGCCGTCTACCGGCGCCACGCCGTGGTCGGCGCCGCGCTGCAGCGCGGCCTCGAGGCGCTGGGCCTGGAGCTCTTCGCGGAGCCGGGGCACCGCCTCCCCGAGCTGACCACCGTCCGCATCCCCGAGGGCGTGGACGACACGCGTCTCCGCGCGCGCCTTCTGGAAACCTACGGCATCGAGATCGGCGCCGGCGTCGGCCCCACCCGCGGGCGCATCTGGCGCATCGGCCTCATGGGCCACGGCGCCCGGCCGCGAAACGTCCTGGCCTTTCTGGCCGCGCTGGAGGAGTGCCTGGCCGCGGAGGGCTACCGCTTCACCCGCGGCGCCTCCCTGGAGGCGGCCGGGGCCGCGCTGCGCGAGGAGGGCGCCCCGCCCGCCGCGGGAGGCGCTTGAGCGCGGTGGCCTTCCGGCTGGTCCTGCTCCTGCCCGGAGGCGCGGGCGCCGTCCCGGCCGGACGCCTCGAACGGCTGCTGGCGGCGCGGGGCGCCGGGTTCGAGGCGCTGCCGGCCGGGCCGCCGGGCGAGGGGCCGGCGGAGCTGCAGGAGCGGCTGCTGGAGGCGCTGGCGCGGCACGGCGTGGAGGCCGGCGAGGCGCTCCTCCTCGCCGCGCGCTACCGGGAGGAAGTGCTGCCCGCGGCGGGGATCGGCCTCCTCGCCCTGCTCCCCCGCAGCTGCCCGCCCGCCCCCGGCGAGACCGCCTTTCTCGGGACGGGGCCGGCGCCGCGCTGGAGCGGCCCCTCCCGCCTTCTCGCCATGCTGGACCTGCTGGAGCGGCTGCCGCCGCGCGAGCCGCGCCGGCCCCAGCCGCGCCCGGGGCGGCCGCGTGCCGCGGGCCCGGCGGAGGCGCGCGCCGCCGCCTCGGTCGTCCTCCACGACGGCGCGGGGCGGCTCTTTTTCGTGCGGCGAGCGGAGATCCCGGGCAGCATCGCGCCCGGCAGCTGGGCCTTTCCGGGCGGGATGGTGGACGAGACCGACCTCCCGCGGGGGGAGGCGGATCCCGGTCCCCTCCTCCTCGCCGCCTACCGCGGCAGCGGGGCGCGGCCCGGGCAGCTGGCTGCGCTGGCGGCGGCCGCGCGGCGCGAGTTGAGGGAGGAGACGGGGCTGGAGCTGGGGGCGTCGCGCCTCCTGCCCCTGGGCCGCCTGCTGGCGCCGCCCTACGTGCCGAGGAGGGTGGAGACCGCCTACTTCCTGGCGCGCTACCCGGAGGGCGAGCGCCTGCGCCTCTCGCCGGAGGAGCTGGCGGAGGCGCGCTGGCTCCGCCCGCGCGAGGCGCTGGCCGGCTACCGGGAGGGCCGGCTCTTCATGACGCTCCCCACGCTGGCGGCGCTGGCTCCGCTGGTGACCCTGGCCGCCGCGGGCGCCGACCGCCTCGAGGCCGAGACAGTCCGCCGCCCGGGCGGTCTCATCCGCCCGGGCAGTGAGGTGGAATGGGCACTCCGGCTCCTCCCGCCTCAGGAGAGCCGGACGTAGATCGCGCCCTCCCGCTCCTCGACCGCGTAGGTGCGGATGGGCCGGTAGGCCGGGAGCGAGAGCGGCTTGCCGGTCTCGAGGCTGAAGCGCGAGCCGTGCCGCGGGCACTGGATGCTCTGGCCTACCAGGCGGCCCTGGGAGAGCGAAGCCTCCTCGTGGGAGCACGTGTCGTCCACGGCGAAGAGCCTCCCGCTCACCCGGCAGAGGGCGATGGGGCGCCCCTGGAGGACCACCCGCTCGGGCCGCCCCTCGGGCACCTCGTCCGAGGCCACCGCCCGCAGCCACACCTGGCCGGACTCCTGAGGCCCCGCGCTCAACCGACCGCGCCCTCCATCTCCATCTCGATCAGCCGGTTGAGCTCCACCGCATACTCCATGGGCAGCGCCTTGGCGAAGGGCTCGATGAAGCCCATGACGATCATGTGCGCCGCCTGCTCCTCGGTCAGCCCGCGGCTCATCAGGTAGAAGAGCTGCTCTTCGGAGAGCTTGGAGACGGTCGCCTCGTGCTCGATGGTCACCTCGTCGTTGCCCACGTGGATTGTCGGCACCGTGTCGGACTTGGAGAGGTCGTCCAGGATCAGCGCGTCGCACTTGGTGCTGGAGCGCACATGGTGCGCCTCGGGCGCCACCTCCACCAGGCCGCGGAAGAGGGTGACGCCGCCGTCCTTGGAGATGGACTTGGAGCGGATGGTGGAAGTGGTGTACGGCGCCACGTGGATCGCCTTGCCGCCCGCGTCCTGGATCTGGCCGCGACCGGCGAAGGCGATGGAGAGGATGTCCGCCTTGGCGCCGGGCTCCATCAGATAGACGCTGGGGTACTTCATGGTCGCCTTGGAGCCCAGGTTGCCGTCCACCCACTCCACCGTGGCGCCGGCGTAGGCCACCGCCCGTTTGGTCACCAGGTTGTAGACGTTGTTGGACCAGTTCTGGATGGTGGTGTAGCGGACCGTGGCGCCCGCCTTGGCCACGATCTCCACCACCGCCGAATGGAGCGAGTCGCTGGAGTAGGTAGGGGCGGTGCAGCCCTCCACGTAGTGGACCTTGGCGCCCTCGTCGACGATGATCAGCGTCCGCTCGAACTGGCCCATGCGCTCGGCGTTGATCCGGAAGTAGGCCTGGAGCGGGATGTCGACGGTGACGCCGCGCGGCACGTAGATGAAAGAACCGCCCGACCAGACGGCGCTGTTGAGCGCGGCGAACTTGTTGTCCTCGGGCGGCACCACGGTGCCGAAATACTCCCGGACCAGCTCGGGGTACTCGCGCACCGCGGTGTCGGTGTCGACGAAGATGACGCCCTTCTTCTGCAGGTCCTCGCGAATGGAGTGGTAGACGACCTCCGACTCGTACTGCGCCGAGACGCCGCCCAGCCACTTCCTCTCCGCCTCGGGGATGCCGAGGCGGTCGAAGGTCTTCTTGATGTACTCCGGCACGTCGGCCCAGTCGTCGCCCGGCCGGTCGGCGGCGCGCATGAAGTACGTGATCTCGTCGAAGTCGATCTCCGAGAGGTCCACGCCCCAGGTGGGCATCGGCTTGGCCAGAAAGACCTCCAGCGCGTGCAGGCGGAAGTCGCGCATCCACTCCGGCTCCTGCTTGATGCGCGAGATCTCCTCCACCACCTGGCGCGAGAGCCCCTTGGGCGCCTTGAAGGCGTATCGGTCCACGGGGTCGCGGAAACCCCACTGGTACTCTCCCTTGTCGACGGGGGCGGACTTGACGGTCACGCTACCAGCCCCTTTCCGGCCACGACTGCCTGCCACGGCCGCCCGTCCCCCCGCGCCGCTCGGACGGCGGCCGCGGGTCGGGCGAATTCCGAGTGCTGCAGTCAAGTATAGCCGACCCCGCCTCCCGGCCACAAGGCGAAGGCGGGAGAGATCCGGCAGACGGCGCGCCAACCGCCGGAGACGAGAGAGCCGAGGCGGCCGCGCCCCGGCTTTCCTTGCCCCTCTTCTGCCGGATCCTGGCGGTGCTGCCGGCGGCCTCCCTCAGCCGAGCACCCTGTCGATGGCACGCTTCAGCTGGTCCTGGGGACGGTAACCCACCAGCCGCTCCACCGGTGCCCCGTCCTTGAAGATCATGAGCGTCGGGATGCTCATGACACCGAACCGGGAGGCCAGGTCGGGGTTGGCGTCCACGTCCAGGCGCGCCACCTTGAGCCGCCCCTCGTACTCCTCGGCCAGCTGCCCGACGATGGGCGCCAGCATCCGGCACGGGGCGCACCCATCGGCCCAGAAGTCGACCAGAACCGGCAGCTCCGGACCCCACCACCTCGGACTGGAAGGTGGCGCTCTCCACCTCGATCTCGGCCATACGTCTCCCCTCCTCGGCACGCTTGCCGCGGCCCGCGCTCCGCCCCTTCCCGCTGCCTCCAGCGAAGAGGAACGCTCAGCCTCAGGAGTCGACCTCCCGGGCGGAGCCGACGCTTTGCGAGGGCTGCTCCCTCTCGCGGACGATGTAGAAGCCCGCGCCCTCCTCGGCCTCCGGCGCCCAGCGCATCCGCGCCACCTGCTCCTCCGGGTGCGGCGCCAACCACCGCCTCATCGCGGATCCCGGTCGCCGTCGCCTCCGCTCTCCCCGGAGGCGCCCTGACCCGACCCGGTCACCGGCGGCGGTTCGAGCACCGTCGCCGGCACGCTCCCCATCCGTCCCGCCTGGAAATCCTCGAATGCCTGGAGGATCTCTTCCCGCGTGTTCATGACGAAGGGGCCGTAAAAGGCGATGCTCTCGCGGATCGGCAGGCCGCCCAGGAGGAGCACCTCCATGGCCGGCGCCGACTCGGCGTCGAGCGTGCCGGGCTGGCGCCGGTCGGCGGTGAGCGTGACGACCTCGCCCGGGCCGAAGACCGCCAGCTGTCCCGCCTGGATCGGAGTCGCCTCGGGGCCGACGCTCCCGCTGCCGATCAGCACGTAGGCCAGGGCGTTGAAGTTCTCGCGCCAGGCCAGGCGCAGCCGAGCACCCGGCGCGATCGACGCGTGGAGGTAGTCGATCGGCGTCCAGGTGACACCGGGACCCTTGTAACCGCCCACTTCGCCCGCGATGACGCGCAGGAGCGCGCCCCCGTCCGGGGAGATGACGCGCGTCACCCGCTCGTGGCGGATGTCCTGGTAGCGCGGCGGTGTCCACTTCAGCCGCCGGGGCAGGTTGACCCAGAGCTGCACCGCGTGGAAAAGCCCCCCGTGCAGGTAGAGCTCCTCGGGCGGCATCTCGTCGTGCAGGATGCCGGAGCCCGCCGTCATCCACTGCGTATCCCCGGCCCGGATCAGCCCGCCGCCGCCGTTGGAGTCCTGGTGGCGGAAGGCGCCGGCCATGATGTAGGTGACCGTCTCGAAGCCGCGGTGCGGGTGCCAGGGCGCTCCGCGCGCCTCGCGCGGGCCGTACTCCACCGGCCCGATCTGGTCCAGCAGGAGGAAGGGATCAGTCTCCCGCAGGTCCGCCTCAGGGGCCGGAAAGGGCCTGCGCACGCGAAAACCCGCCCCCTCCAGCTGCGAGTGGGCCGTCACCAGGTGCCGCACGCTCCGCTCCCGCGCCCCCGCAGGCGGCTCGGGCAGCCTGGGCAGAAGCAGCAGCCCGTCCTCACGCCATGCCATGGAGATCGCCTCCCGCCGCCCCTCGGGCGGTTACATAGTTTGATCTTTATCTAATTATCTGCCTCCCGCCGCACCTCTCCAAGCCTCTGCGGCCCCGGCCGGCTCCTCTCCGGCAACCCTCCCGGGGCGGACTTTCGTCCGAGACGTTCGGAGGGATTGGCCGTTAGTCTCGAACGTTATATACTTGCCTCGCACCAACGTTCGCATTTTCGCGGGGCCGCCGGCTCCGCTCTCCCGGGGAGGCGATGGCCCGTGCCGCACGTGGCGCTTCTGGTCGGCAGCGCCTCGGACATTCCCCGCGTCGCCCCCTGCCTGGAGGAGCTCCAGGCGCTGGGCATCTCCTGCGAGCAGCGCGTCCTCTCCGCCCACCGCACGCCCGCCGAGCTGGCCGCCTACGTCCGCGAGGCCGAGGCGCGCGGCGTCCGCCTCTTCGTCGCCGCCGCCGGCCTCTCGGCCGCCCTTCCCGGCGCGGTGGCGGCCCAGACGGTGCGGCCGGTGGTCGGCCTGCCGCTGGCGGCGGGCCCGCTGGGCGGATGGGACGCCCTGCTGAGCGTCGTGCAGATGCCGCCGGGCGTGCCCGTGGCCGCCGTGGGCGTCGACGCGGCCCGCAACGCGGCCTTTCTGGCCGCCTCCATCCTGGCGCTGGAGGAGCCGGAGCTGGCGGAGCGGCTTCGCCGGCGGCGGCAGGAGCAGGCCGCGGCGGTGCTGGAGGCCGACCGGCGCTGGCGCGGCGAGGCCGCGGCCGGCGCGCCGCCGGCCGGGGCGGGCGGGGGCCGGTGATCGAGCGCTACACCCTTCCTGACTTCCGGAGCCTCTGGTCGGAGGAGCACCGCCTGCAGCTCTGGCTGGAGGTGGAGCTGGCCGCCCTGGAGGCATGGGCCGAGCTGGGCCGCGTGCCGGCCGGCGTGCCCGAGGCGGTCCGCCGGGCGCTGCCGGCCGACGGCCAGGGGCGGCCGCTCCTGCCCCCGGGGCTCCCCCGGCGCGCGGCCGAGATCGAGGCACGCGTCCAGCACGACGTCATCGCCTTCGTCAGCGCGCTGGCCGAGCAGGTGGGCGAGCCGGGGCGCTGGCTTCACCTGGGTCTGACTTCCTACGACGTGGTGGACACGGCGCTGGGGCTCCAGCTGCGCGAGGCCTTCGACCTCCTGCTGGCGGAGCTGGACGCGCTCCGCGACGCGCTCCGCCGCCAGGCCGAGCGCTGGGCCTGGCAGCCCATGGCCGGGCGGACCCACGGCATGATCGCCGAGCCGGTGACGCTGGGGCTGAAGCTGGCCCTGGACTGGGAGGAGCTGGGCCGCGACCGGGAACGCCTCCTGCGCGCCCGGCAGGCGGTGGCGGTGGGGCGCCTGGCGGGCGCGGTGGGCACCTACGCCAACGGCGAGCCGCTCCTGGAGGAGCGGGTCTGCCGGCGCCTCGGGCTGGAGCCTGCGCCCGTCAGCAGCCAGGTGCTGGGGCGTGACCGCCACGCCGAGGCGCTGGCCGCCATCGCCATCACCGGCGGCACGCTGGAGCGGATGGCGGTCGACCTGCGGGGGCTGGCGCGGAGCGAGGTGGGCGAGCTGCTGGAGCCGTTCCCGCCCGGAAAGAAGGGCTCTTCGGCCATGCCCCACAAGCGGAACCCGGAGCGATCGGAGCGCGTGACGGGCCTGGCGCGGCTCCTGCGCGGCTACGCGCTGAGCGCGCTGGAGAACCAGGCGCTCTGGCACGAGCGCGATATCAGCCACTCCTCGGTGGAACGGGTCATCCTGCCCGACGCCACCAGCCTCCTGGGCTACATGCTGCGCACCGAGCGGGAGCTGGTGGAGGGGATGGAGGTCCGGCCCCGGGCCATGGCCCGGAACCTGGAGCTGGGCGGCGGCGTGATCCACTCCGAGCGCGTGCTGACGGCGCTGGTCGGCGCCGGCATGGCGCGCGAGGAGGCCTACGCCCGCGTCCAGGCGCACGCCCTGCGGGCGCTGGACGGCGGGCCGGGCTTCCGCGAGGCGCTGGAACGGGATGCGGAGGTGCTCGCCCGCCTGGGCGAGGAGGGTCTGGCCGCCTGTTTCGACCCGGCCCCGGCGCTGCGCCACCTGCCGGCCATCTTCCGCCGGCTGGGGCTGCGGCCGGAGGAGCCCGGGCCGGACGGCGCGGCGCACGACGGGCAGCATGCGATCCGGGAAAGGGGCGAGGGATGATGGAGAGGCTCTACGAGGGGAAGGCCAAGATCGTTTACGCGACGGAGGAGCCGGACGTCCTGCTGGTCGAGTTCAAGGACGACGCCACCGCCTTCAACGGCGTGAAGCGCGCGCGCATCGCCGGCAAGGGCGAGCTCAACCGGGAGATCAGCGCGCTGGCCTTCGAGGAGCTGGAGGCGCACGGGATCCGGACCCACTACCTGGGCCGCGTCGGGGAGCGCTTCCTGCGCGTCCGGCGGCTGGAGATGATCCCGGTCGAGGTGGTGGTGCGGAACGTGGTGGCGGGCAGCCTGGCCCAGCGCCTGGGCCGACCCGAGGGGGAGGAGCTGCGGCGCCCCGTGGTCGAGTTCTACCTGAAGGACGACGCCCTGGGCGACCCCTGGATCAACGCCACCCACGCCGAGGCGCTGGGCCTGGCCACGGCCGAGGAGCTGCGCGAGGCCGAGGCGCTGGCGCTGCGCGTCGACGAGGTGCTGCTCCCCTGGCTGCTGGCGCGCGGGCTGCGCCTGATCGACTTCAAGCTGGAGTTCGGCCGCGCCGCCGACGGCACGCTGCTGCTGGGCGACGAGGTGACGCCCGACACCTGCCGCTTCTGGGACACCGCCACGGGCGAGCGGCTGGACAAGGACCGCTTCCGCCGGGACCTGGGCGACGTGACGGGCGCCTACCGCGAGGTGCTCCGCCGCCTGGAGGGGGCGAGGGCGTGAGCGGGGAGCGGCCGGGCCCGGCGGGAGGGGGCGGCGCGGCGCCGGCCTCCCGCCTCTGGCGCGTGGTGGTGGAGGCCATGCCGCGCCCCGAGGTGCGCGACCCGCAGGGCGACGTGCTCCGCTCCTTCCTCGCCGCCGCCCACCCCGCCCTGGAGAGCGTCCGCGTGGGGCGGCGCATCGAACTGGTGCTCCGGGCCGCCGACCGTCCGGCCGCCCTGGCCGAGGCGCAGGCCGCCTGCGACGAGCTCCTGGTCCACCCGCTCCTGGAGACGGCCCGTCTCGAGGCGGAGGAGCTGGCGCCGGCGGCGCCGGCCGGGGGGTGAGCGGCTTGCGCGTGGCCGTCGTCCTCTTTCCCGGCGCCAACTGCGACCGCGACACGCTCTGGGCTTTCTCCGAGGTGCTGGGCGAGGAAGCCTTCCCGGTTCCCCACGACCGGGACCATCTTCCCGCCGCCGACCTGGTGGTGCTGCCCGGGGGCTTCAGCTACGGCGACTACCTGCGCCCGGGCGCCGTCGCCGCCCGCGCCCCGGTGATGCGGGCCGTGCGCCGGCACGCGGCCGCCGGCGGCCTGGTGCTCGGCATCTGCAACGGCTTCCAGATCCTCTGCGAGGCCGGCCTCCTGCCCGGCGCGCTTGTGGCCAACGAGGGCGGTCGCTTCGTCTGCCGCAGCCTCCACCTGCGCGTGGAGAGCGACGCCTCGCCGCTCACCTCCAGGCTCCGGCCGGGCGAGGTACTGCGCCTGCCCGTGGCGCACGCGGCGGGCAACTATCGCCTGGCACCGGGGGAGGCCGAGCGGTTGGCGGCCGAGGGGCGCATCCTCTTCCGCTACGTCGACGCGGCCGGCCGGATCCGTCCCGAGGCCAACCCCAACGGCTCGGAGGGCTCCATCGCGGGCGTGGCCGGCCCCGGCGGCAACGTGATGGGCCTGATGCCCCACCCCGAGCGCGCGGTGGCGCCCTGGCAGGGCTCCGTCGACGGCCTGCGCCTGCTCCGCTCGCTGCGCGACCACCTGGCCGCCTCGCCCGCGCGGGAGGTGAGCCTGCCGTGAGCACCGCCGGCCTCCTTCGGGAGGAAGGCTGGGAGCAGGTGGGTCTGACGCGCGGCGAGTACCGGCGCATCCTGCGCCTCCTCGGCCGCCGCCCCAACCCGGTGGAGCTGGGCGTCTTCGGCCTCCTCTGGTCCGAGCACTGCAGCTACAAGTCCTCGCGCGCCTGGCTGGGGCGCCTCCCCTCGCGCGGCCCGCGCGTCGTCCAGGGGCCGGGTGAGAACGCCGGCGTCCTCGACGCCGGCGACGGCTGGTGGGTGGCGGTCCGCATCGAGAGCCACAACCACCCCACCGCCGTCGACCCCTACCAGGGCGCGGCCACGGGCGTGGGCGGCATCCTGCGCGACGTGCTCGCCACGGGCGCGCGGCCGGTGGCGCTCCTCGACTCGCTGCGCACCGGCCCCCTGGAGGAGGGGCGCTCGGCCCGCCTCCTGGACGGCATGGTGCGCGGCGTGGGCGACTACGGGAACTCGGTGGGCGTGCCGACCGTCGGCGGCGAGCTGGTCTTCCACCCCGGCTACGCCGACAACCCGCTGCTCAACGTGATGTGCGTCGGCCTGCTGCGCCCGGAGGGGCTCGTGGCGGCCCGGGCGGCGGGCGTGGGCAACCCGGTCTGGCTCCTGGGCTCGGCCACCGGCCGCGACGGCCTCCACGGCGCCAGCCTCCTGGCCTCGCGGACGCTCTCCGCCCCGGAGCAAGGCCAGGCCTCGCTCCGCCCCGCCGTCCAGGTGGGCGATCCCTTCGCCGGCAAGGTGCTGATCGAGGGCTGCCTGGCGCTGGCCGAGGCCGGCCTGGTGGCGGGCCTCAACGACCTGGGCGCCGGCGGCCTGGCCGCCTCCGCCGCCGAGGCGGCCGCCCGCGCGGGGACGGGGATCCTTCTCGACCTGGACCGGGTGCCGCTGCGCGACCCCTCGCTGGAGCCGTACGAGATCCTCCTCTCGGAGACGCAGGAGCGGATGCTTTTGGTCAGCCCGGCCGGCCGGGAGGCGGAGGTGATCGCCCTGGCCGGCCGCTACGGTCTCTCCGCGCGGCCGGTGGGGCGCGTCACCGGCGACGGTCGCCTGGTGGCGCGCTGGCGGGGCGAGGTGGTGGTCGACCTGCCGGTGGAGGCGCTCACCCGGCGGGCGCCCCGCTACCGCAGGCGGACCGTCCGCCGCCGGCGCGGGGAGGCGGCGGCGCCGGCGCCCGCCGCGGAGCGCCGGCGGCGGCTCCCCGGCGACGAACGGCTGCGCTGGCTCTACGAGCAGTACGACCGCCAGGTGGGCCACCTGACGGCGCGGGCGCCCGGCTTCGGCGGCGACCAGGGGGCGGCGCTCCTCCGCCTGCCGGGCGGTCGCGCCGGGCTGGCGCTGGCCATGGCCGGCCGCGAGGAAGCCTGCGAGCGGGACCCGCTCCTGGGCGCGGCGCTCAGCGTGGCCGCCGCCCTCAGGCCGCTGGCCGCCCTGGGCGCCGAGCCGCTGGGCCTGGTGGACGCCCTCAACCTGGCGAGCCCGGAGCGGCCCGAGGTGATGGGCGACTTCGTCGACCTGGTGGAGGGTGTCGCCCTCGCCGCCCGCCGGCTGGGCGTGCCGGTGGTGGGCGGGAACGTCAGCTTCTACAACGAGAGCGGCCGCTCGGGCGTCGTCCCGACGCCGGTGGTGGGGGCCGTGGGGCGCGTCGACGACCTGGAGCGGGCGCTCGGCCGGCCGGCGGCGGGCTGTCGCCTGCTCCTTCTCGAGGCGGCCGCCGCCGGTCCGGAAGCCGGCCCGGAGCGGCTCCTGGAGTGGGAGCGCGAGCTCCAGGCGGGCTGCCGCCAGCTGGTGGCCCGCGGCCTGGCGCTGGCCGCCCATGTCGGCCGCGCCGGCCCGACCGCCACCCTGGCCCGCTGGCTGGCGGGGGAGGCGCGACCGGACCGGGCGGCGGCGGAGGCGCTGAGGCTTCTGGAGGAGGAGGGGGAGGCGGGCTCCTGGGAGGAGGGCCGCTTCCTCCTGGCGGTGGAAGCGGACCGCTTGGCCGAGGTCGAGGAGGAGACGGCTTCGCGCGGCCTCCGCCTGCGCCCGCTGGGCGCGCTCGAGGAGGGGACGGCGGCATGGCCGAGCTGAGCGGCGCGCCGCGCGAGGCCTGCGGCATCTTCGCGGTCTGGAACCACCCCGACCCGGTGGGCGTGGTCTTGCGAGGCCTCTACGCCCTTCAGCACCGGGGCCAGGAGTCGGCGGGCATGGCGGTGCGGACGCCGTCCGGAGAGCTGGTGCTGGAGCGGGGCATGGGGCTGGTGGCCGAGGCGCTGCCCGCGGAGCGCCTGGAGCGCCTGCGCGCGCTCGGCCCCGACGCCGCCCTGGGCCACGTCCGCTACTCCACCACCGGCGCCAGCCGCCTGGAGAACGCGCAGCCGTTCCTGGTCCGGCTGCGCCAGGGGGCCAGCGCGCTGGCCCACAACGGCGAGCTGGTCAACGCCGCGCGCCTGCGCCGCACCCTGGAACGGCGCGGCTCCATCTTCCAGAGCGAGAGCGACAGCGAGGTGATCGCCCACCTGGTGGCGGCCCGTCCGGAGGGCGAGGTGGGCGCCGCCTTCCTGGAGGCGCTCCACGTTCTGCAGGGCGCCTTCGCCCTCGCCCTCCTGGCGCCTTCGGCGCTCTGGGCGGTGCGCGACCCGTACGGCATCCGGCCCCTGACGCTGGGCCGCCTGGGCAAGGCGACGGTGGTCGCCTCGGAGAGCTGCGCCCTGGACGCGGTGGGCGCCGAGCCGCTGGGCGAGGTGCGGGCGGGCGAGGCGGTGGAGATCGGGACCGGCGGCCTCCGCCGCCTTCGCTATGCGCGGCCCGAGGAAGGCGACCGCGAGGCGCTCTGCCTCTTCGAGCTGATCTACCTGGCGCGCCCCGACACCCTCCTGGCGGGCGGCGACGTGCACACCTTCCGCAAGCGGAGCGGCCGCCTCCTGGCGCGCGAGGCGCCGGCCGAGGCGGATGTCGTCGTCGGCGTGCCCGACTCCAGCCTCTCCGCAGCCTCCGGCTACGCCGAGGCGCTGGGCCTGCCCTACGAGATGGGGCTGGTGCGCAACCGCTACGTCGGCCGCACCTTCATCGAGCCCGAGGAGGCCGGCCGCGGCGAGCGGGTCCGCCTCAAGCTGAACGCGGTCCGCCCGGTGGTGGCCGGCCGGCGGGTGGTGCTGGTGGACGACTCGCTGGTGCGCGGCACCACCGCCCGCCAGATCGTCGAGCTGCTCCGCTCCGCCGGCGCCGCCCAAGTCCACCTGCGCATCGCCTCGCCCCCCTTCCGCTTCCCGTGCGGCTACGGCATCGACGCCTCGCGCCGCGGCGAGCTCTTTGCCGCCGGCCGTAGCCTGGAGGCCATGCGCGCCGAGCTGGGCGTGGAGAGCCTGGCCTTTCTCAGCCTGGCCGGCCTCCTGGAGGCGGCCGGCGAGGAGCTCCCCGCCGGCTCCGCGCCGGCCAGCCGGCGCTTCTGCACCGCCTGCTTCACGGGCGACTACCCCGTGCCGCTCCCCGACCGCGAGGAGGCGGAAGAGGCGCCGCTCCCGCCGCCCCACCTGGAGGAGGTGAGCTGATGGACGCCCCCCGGAAGCGGCCGCCGCTCACTTACGCCGCCGCGGGCGTCCACCTGGAGGACGCCGAGGAGCTGGTCCGGCGCATCGCACCCCTGGCGCGGGCGGCGGGGCGCAGCGAAGTGGTGGAGGGGGTGGGCGGCTTCGCCGGCCTCGCGCGGCTGCCGCGCGGCTACCGGAAACCGCTCCTGGCGGCGGGCGCCGACGGCGTCGGCTCCAAGCTCCTTTTGGCCGCGGCGCTGGGCCGCCACGAGAGCGTGGGCATCGACTGCGTGGCCATGAACGCCAACGACGTGCTGGCGGTGGGCGCGGAGCCGCTCTTCTTCCTGGACTACCTGGCGGCGCACCGGCTCGAGCCGGACTTCGTCGCCACGGTGGTGGCGGGCGTGGCCGAGGGCTGCCGCCGGGCCGGCTGCGCGCTCCTGGGCGGCGAGTCGGCGGAGCTGCCCGACCTCTACGGCCCCGGCGAGTACGACCTGGCCGGTTTCTGTCTGGGGGTGGTGGAGGAGGAGGAGCGGCTCGGCCCCGCGCGCGTGCGCGAGGGCGACCGCCTGCTGGCGCTGGCCAGCTCCGGCCTCCACGCCAACGGCTACGCCCTGGCCAGGAAGGCGCTCCTGGAGCGCGGCGGCCTGCGCCTCGACCGCCCGCTGCCCGGCGCGGCGCCGGGAGCGGCGGGCAGCCCGCCGCCCACCCTGGGCGACCTGCTCCTGGAGCCGACCCGCCTCTACGTCCGCCCGGTGCTGCAGCTCCTGCGCGCGGCGGGCGGCGAGGTCCACGCCGCCGCCCACGTCACCGGCGGCGGGCTGGCCGCCAACCTGGCCCGCGTCCTGCCCGCCGGCCTCCGCGCCGAGATCGAGCGCAGCTGGCCGGAGCCGCCTCTCTTCCGGGCCATCCGCGAGGCCGGCGGCGTGGAGGAGGCGGAGATGGAGCGCGTCTTCAACCTGGGCGCCGGCTTCGTCCTGGTGGTCTCGGCCGAGGCCGCCGAGGAGGCGGCCCGCCTCCTGCGCGACGCGGGCGAGCAGGTCTTCCCGGCGGGACGGGTGGTGCGCGCGTGAGCGGGACGACGCCTCCCGCCTTCGACGGCTCGCGCCCGCCCGGGCGGCGGCCGGGCTCGCCGGTGCCGCTGGGCGTCCTGGTCTCCGGGCGGGGCTCCAACCTGGAGGCCATCCTGGCGGCGGTGGAGCGGGGCGAGCTGCCCGCCGAGGTCCGCCTCGTCCTCTCCGACCGCCCCGGCGTGCGGGCGCTGGAGGTGGCCCGCGCCCGCGGCCTGCCGGCACGGGTGCTGGAGCGGCGCCGCTTTGCCGGGCGCGAGGCCTACGACCGCGCGCTGGCGGCCGCGCTGCTGGAGCGGGGGGTGGAGCTCTGCGCGCTGGCCGGCTTCCTGCGCCTGCTCGGCCCGGTCTTTCTGGAGGCGATGGGCGGGCGGGTGATGAACATCCACCCCTCGCTCCTGCCCGCCTTCCCGGGCCTGGAGGCGCAGCGCCAGGCGCTGGAGTACGGCGTGCGCGTCACCGGCTGCACCGTCCACTTCGTGGATGAGGCGATGGACCACGGGCCCATCATCCTGCAGGCGGCGGTACCGGTGGAGGACGGGGACACGCCCGAGAGCCTGGCGGAGCGCATCCTCGTCCAGGAGCACCGCCTCTACCCGGAGGCGATCCGGCTCTACGCGGCGGACCGGCTGCGCATCCGCGGCCGGCGGGTGATCCGGCTGCCGGCCGACGACGAGACGAGGTGAGTGCGACGTGGGTATCCGGCGGGCGCTTCTGAGCGTCAGCGACAAGCGGGGTATCGTGGAACTGGGGCGCGGCCTGGCCGAGATGGGCGTGGAGCTCCTCTCCACCGGAGGCACGGCGCGGGCGCTGGAGGCGGCCGGCGTGGCGGTCCGCCGGGTGGAGGAGGTGACCGGCTGGGGCGAGATGCTCCAGGGGCGCGTCAAGACGCTCCACCCTGCCGTCCACGCCGCCCTCCTGGCCCGGCGCGGGGTGGAGGCCGACCTGGAGGAGCTCCGCCGCGCGGGCATCGAGCCCATCGACCTGGTGGCGGTCAACCTCTACCCCTTCCTCCGCCAGCCCTCGCCGGAACAGATCGACATCGGCGGGCCGGCCATGCTCCGCGCGGCGGCCAAGAACTGGAGCTCGGTCATCGTCCTCTCCGACCCCTCCCAGTACGGTCCGGTGCTGGAGGCGCTGTCGGCCTCGGGCGACCTGGAGCCGGAGCGGCGGCGGAGCCTGGCCGCGGCCGCCTTCCGCCACGTCGCCGTCTACGACGCCGCCGTGGCGGCCTGGCTCGAGCCGCCGGCGGAGGGGGAGTGGCCGGAGGAGCTGCCCTTCGGGCTGCGCAGGCGGGCCGTGCTCCGCTACGGCGAGAACCCCCACCAGCGGGCGGCGCTCTACGTCGAGGTGCGGCCTCGGACCGGGGCGGAAGGAGAGGGGGAGCCCGATGTGAGCGCCGGGGAGGCGGGCGCACCCCGGCCGGCCCCCTCCCTGGCCGAGGCCGAACCGCTTCAGGGGAAGCCCCTCTCCTACAACAACCTGCAGGACGCCCAGGCCGCCTGGCGCCTGGTGCGCGACCTCGACCCCCACGGCCTGCCGGCGGCGGCCGCGGTCAAGCATGCCACGCCCTGCGGCGTCGCCCTGGGCGGGAGCCTGGCCGAGGCCTTCGCCCGCGCCCGCGACGCCGACCCGGTCTCCATCTTCGGGGGGGTGGTGGCGCTCAACCGGCCGGTGGACGCCGAGACCGCCCGGGAGCTGGCGGAGCTCTTCCTGGAGGTGGTGGTGGCGCCCGGCTATCTGCCGGAGGCCCTGGAGCGTCTGCGCGCCAAGCGCAACCTGCGGCTCCTGGCGCTGGACCCGCGCGGGCCCGTCGCCGCTCCCCTGGAGCTGCGGCCCGTCGCCGGCGGCCTCCTCGTGCAGGAAGCCGACCTGGCCCCGGCGGATCCCGCCGCCTGGCGGCTGGCGGCCGGACCCGGGCTGCCGCCGGGCTCCCCGCTGCTCGCCGACCTGGAGTTCGCCTGGCGGGTGGTCCGCCACGCCCGCTCCAACGCCATCGTCGTCGCCCGCGAGGGGCGGACGCTGGGCATCGGCGCCGGGCAGGTCAACCGCATCGACGCCGCCCGCCAGGCGCTGGAGCGGGCGGGTGCGGCGGCGCGCGGCGCGGTCCTGGCCTCCGACGGCTTCTTCCCCTTCGGCGACGTGGCCGAGGCGGCCGCCCGCGCCGGCGTCGCCGCCATCGTCGAGCCGGGCGGCTCCGTCCGCGACGAGGAGAGCATCCGCGCCTGCGAGGCGGCGGGCGTCAGCCTCTACTTCACCGGCGTGCGCCACTTCCGCCACTGAGCCGGGCGGAGGCCGGGCGGGGAGGGACGGGCATGGGTGGCGGAGGGCGGGAGAGGCTTCGCATCCTGGTTCTCGGTTCCGGCGCGCGCGAGCATGCCATCGCCTGGTGGCTCCTCGGGGAGGCCGCCGTGGCCGAGGTGGCGGTGCTGCCCGGCAACGACGGGCTCCGCGCCGCCGGCCTGACGACGCTGCCCGGCCCGGCCGAGGAGCCGGCGCGGGTGGTGGCGGCCGCCCGCGACTGGGGCGCGCAACTGGTGGTGGTCGGGCCGGAGGCCCCGCTGGCCGCCGGCGTCGCCGACGCCCTGGTGGCGGAGGGCATCCCCTGTCTCGGGCCCGGCCGGGCGGCGGCGCGCATCGAGAGCAGCAAGGTCTGGGCCCGCCTCTTCATGGCGCGCCACGGCATCCCCTCACCGGCCTTCGCCACGGCGGAGAGCCCCGAGGAGGTGGAGCGCTGGACGGCCTCGCACCGTCCCCCCTACGTGATCAAGGCGGACGGCCTGGCGGCGGGCAAGGGCGTCCTCCTGGCCGCCACGCCCGCCGAGGCGCTGGACCAGGCGCGCCGTCTCCTGGCCGGGGCGCTGGGCGCGGCGGGGCGTCGGCTGGTGCTGGAGGAGTACCTGGAAGGCGAGGAGCTCTCCGTCTTCGCCCTGGCCGACGGGCGGCGCCATCTGCTCCTGGGCGCCGCCCGGGACTACAAGCGCCTGGGCGAGGGCGACCGCGGCCCCAACACGGGCGGCATGGGCGCCGTCTGCCCCGTCCCGCGGGTGGACCACGCCCTCCTGGAGCGCGTCGAACGGGAGATCGTGCGCCCCGCCCTGGAGGGGCTGGCGGAGGAGGGGGCGCCCTTCCGCGGCTTCCTCTACGCCGGCCTGATGCTCACGCCGCGGGGGCCTCGCGTGCTGGAGTTCAACGCGCGCCTGGGCGACCCGGAGAGCCAGGCGCTCCTGCCGCTCCTCGCCGCGGAGGGCGCGGCCGGCCTCCTGCCGGCCGGCTTCGCCGGCTGGGGCCCTCTCCTCCTGGCGGCGGCGCGGGGCGAGCTGCCCCCGGGCCCCGCCGTCGCGGTACCGGCCTCCGGCCGCTGGGCGGTGGCCACCGTCCTGGCCGCCCCCGGCTATCCGGAGGCGCCCCGCCTCGACCTGCCGGTACGGGGCCTGGAGCGGATCCCTCCCGCC
The DNA here is from genome assembly GCA_023511835.1 of Bacillota bacterium. Lineage (NCBI taxonomy): Bacteria > Bacillati > Bacillota > Bacillota bacterium. The sequence goes on from JAIMAT010000020.1 coordinate 17,596, forward strand.
GGCTCCGGCGGAGACCGCGAGCCGCCGCCCGCCTCCCTCCTCTTCCACGCGGCCACCCGGCGCGGCGAGGACGGGCTCTGGCGCACGGCCGGCGGGCGGCTCCTGACCGCCGTCGGAGTCGGCCCCACGCTCGCCTCGGCCCGCGAGCGCTCGCAGGCGCTCCTGGCCGGCCTGGATCTGGAGGGCGGCCTCTGGCGGCGCGACGTCGGCCTCCTGCCGGCCCCGGGCCGGCCGGACGCCGGCTAGGCTCCGGCCTCCGGCGGGCGGCTCCGCCCGGCGGCCAGGACGCCCGGCGACCTTCCGGCGCCACCACGGCGCCGGCCGCCTCTCAGTAGGCCGTCTCCAGCTCCACCCGGTTGCGCAGCGGCTCGCCCGAGAGGTAGCGGCGCAGGTTGTCGGCGAAGAGCTCGGCCCCGCGCCGCGGCGTCTCGGGCGAGGCCCAGGCCACGTGCGGCGTGATCAGGAGGCGCGGCTCCGCCCAGAGCGGGCTGTCCGCGGGAAGCGGCTCCTGGCGGAAGACGTCCAGCGCCGCCCCCGCGATGCGGCGGGCGCGTAGCGCCTCCAGGAGCGCCGCCTCGTCCACCAGCGCCCCGCGCCCCACGTTGATCACCACCGCCCGCTCGGGCAGCCAGCCGATCTTCTCCGCGTCGAGGTAGCCCTCGGTCTCCGGCGTCCGCGGCAGCGCCAGGAGCAGGAAGTCCGCCTCGGCGAAGAAGGCGCGCGCCGCCTCGGGCCCCGCCACCCGCTCGGCCCAGGCGTCGGCCTCGCCCTCCGGGGGCGCGTGCCGCCTCAGGGCGAGCACCCGCATGCCCAGCGCCCCGGCCCGCCGCGCCACCTCGCGCCCGATGGCGCCGTAGCCGGCCACCACCAGCGTCGCCCCCTGCAGTTCCCGCGCCCCGTGCGGCCGCCAGAGCCGCTCCTGCTGCTGGCGGACATACTCCGGGAGGCGGCGCGCCAGCGCCAGCATGAGCAGGAGGACGTGCTCGGCGATGGGCACGGCGTTGGTTCCGCTGGCGTTGGTCAGAAGGATGCGGCGGCCGCCCCGGGCCGCCTCGCGCAGCGGCTCCACCAGCCGGTCGACGCCGGCCGAGGCGGCGTGCACCCAGCGGAGGCGCGGCAGGAGCGGGAGGAGCGGCCCGAGACGGCTCCCGCCGCCGGCCACCACCACCTCCACCTCCTCCAGAGCCCCGCCCAGCCCGCGCCACCACGCCTCCTCCGGGCGGGCCTCCGCGGGCGGCAGGAGCCAGCGCACCCGCGGCCAGGCGGGCGCCAGCCACTCCGCCTGCGTCCGGAAGAAGGAAGCCAGCACCAGGACGGTGACCGGCCTCCCCGCGCCGGCCGGCCCCGCCCCCGCGCCCGCGACGCCCCCGCTCACCCCTCCCTCGCCTCGTCCAGCGCCTCGCCCAGGAGGCGGGCGGCCTCCTCCAGGCGCTCGGGCGGCTCGTGCGTGAAGCAGAGTCGGAGCCCCCCGGGATCCCGCCCGTCGACGGTGAAGGCGCTCCCGGGCATGTAGCGCAGCCCGCGCGCCTCGGCCGCGCGGCGCAGGCGGCGGGCGTCGGTCCCCGGCGGCAGCCGCAGCCAGACGAAGAAGCCGCCCCCGGGCACCCGCCAGGAGGCGCCGCGCGGCCCCAGCCAGCGCTCCAGCCCCGCCAGCAGGGCCTCCGCGCGCCGCCGGTAGGTGGCGCGGAGCTCCGCCACCCGGGCCGGCAGGTCCGCCTCGCGCCACCAGGCGGCCAGCAGCTCCTGGACGAAGGGCTGCGTCTCCCCGCCCGGGCGGAGGGCCGCCGGACGCTCCAGCAGCGCCGGCGGCGCGGCCAGCCAGCCGATGCGCAGCCCCGGGGCCACGATCTTGGAGACGGTGCCCACCAGCACCGTCCTCTCGGGCGCGAAGGCCGCCAGCGGCCGCGGCGGCTCCCCGGAGAAGGCCAGGTCGCCGTAGGGGTCGTCCTCCACCACCAGCAGGTCGTGGCGGCGGGCCAGTTCCGCCAGCCGCCGCCGCCCGGCCTCGTCCAGCGTGAGACCGGTGGGGTTCTGGAAGGTGAGCGTCACGTAGAGGAAGGCAGGCCGCGGCCGCCTCCCCGCCTCCGCCTCCTCCAGCCTCCGCTCCAGCGCCTCCAGGTCGAGGCCGCCGGCGTCCATGGGCAGCGGCTCCAAGCGGGCCCCCGCGGCGCGCCCGAAGAGGCGGAGCGCCCCGAACCAGGTCAGCTCCTGCAGCCAGACGACGGCGCCCGGGCCGAGCAGCGCCCGTCCCAGGAGGTCGAGCGCCTCGGAGGCGCCCGCCGTCACCAGGAGCGAGGAAGGCTCCACCTCCAGCCCGCGTCCGGCCAGGTACTCCGCCAGCCGGCGCCGCAACTCCCCCGGGCCGCCGGCCCCCTCGTACTGGAGCGCCCGCGGGTCGCCCCGCAGCACCCGCTCGGCCGCCCGCAGCAGCTCCTCCCGCGGGAAGGTGGCCTCCTCCGGCATGCCGCCGTCCAGCGACCAGCGTTCCGTCACCGGGGCCGCGGTCGCCTCTCTCGCCGCCTCTCCCATCGCGCACCGCCTCCGCGCGGCCCGGCGGCCCCCGCGGGGGCGCGCCGGCCGCCTTCTCCCGTCCGGCCTCGCGGCCGCCGGCGGGAGCTTATTGCGACGTGCGCAGCTGGGGCACCTGCTCGACGGGGAACTGCAGCTCCAGGAGGTTGCCGCCGCGCAGGACCGTCAGCCGGGCCGTCTCGCCGGGCCGGTAGAGGCTGAGCCGCTGGCGGATGGTGCCCAGCGAGGCGGCGGGGACGTCGTCGACGCGCACCACCAGGTCCAGCGGCTGGACGCCCGCGCGCGCGCCGGGCCCGTTTTCGGTCACCACGCGGACGGCGATGCCGCGGTCGACGGGCAGACCCAGGAGGCTGACCATCTCCGGCTCGATCACCTCGCGCTGGCCCGAGAAGCCGAGCCAGGGGTGCGTCGCCTCGCCCCGCTCCAGGATCTGCCTGACGACGCGCGAGAAGGCGGGCGCCCCCACCGCCAGCCCCAGGCCGTGCATCCAGGGGATGCCGTTGATGCCGGCCAGGCGCCCGTCCAGGAGCAGGAGCGGCCCCCCGGTGTTGCCGGGATGGATGGCGGCGTCGGTGACCACGAGCCCGTCCACCGGGATCCGCTCCGGCCGGTAGACGGTCCGGTCGACACCGCTGATGACGCCCTGGGTCACCTCGATCTGGTCGCCCATGGGATAGCCCAGCGCCACTACCGCCAGGCCCGGGCGCAGCTCGTCGGCGGGAACGAGCTCCACCGGCGGCGCCTCCCGCCAGGCGGCCTCGCCGTCCTCCAGCTCCAGGAAGCCCAGGAAGTAGAGCGGATCGGCGCCGATGCGCCGCGCGTGGCGCTCGCGGCCGTCGGCCAGCTGGACCACCACGCGCTCCTGCTGCAGCACCTGGGAGTTGCAGACCAGGCGCCGCTCATCGAAGGCGAAGCCCGTGCCGAAGGCGACGCGCTCGCCGCTCTCGTCCACCGAGGCGACGTGGACCAGGCGGGGTGCGGTCCTCTCCATCACCGTGCGGATCGCTTCGGAGAATGCGTCCATCCTCATACCCTCCCGCCGCCCCCAAGTATAGTCGAGGCGCCGCGGCGGCCGGCCGGGCGCCGGGCCGGCGGGCGGCGAGGGCCATCTTTCGCCAGGCAGAGGAGTCTTTCGCGGAGCGGCCGAATCACGCGTTAGCAAGCGGACCCCATGGACGGGAGGTGTCACGCGTGGAGGTACCCCTGACGCCGCTCCGCTTCCTGGAGCGGAGCGAGCGCGTCTACCGCGACAAGGAGGCCGTCGTCTGCGGCGAGACCCGTCTCACCTACGCCGAGTACGCGCGCCGGGTGCGGCGCCTCAGCTCCGTGCTGGCCGACCGGCTGGGCGTCCAGCGCGGCGACCGCGTCCTCTACCTGGGCATGAACTGCCACCGCCTGCTGGAGCTCTACTACGCCGTCCTGCCGCTGGGCGCCATCCTGGTCCCGGTCAACATCCGCCTGAGCCCGGCCGAGATCTCCTTCATCCTCCACGACTCCGAGCCGGTGGCGCTCTTCGCCTCGCCCGAGCTGCTGCCGCTGGTGCGGGCGCTGGACGAGCCGGCCTCGCTCCGCCACCACGTCCTCGTCTACCGGGGCGCCGACGGGCAGCTGCCGGAGGGCTGGCTGGAGTACGACGCCCTCCTCGAGAGGGCGCCCGAGCGCCCCTTCGCCGACCCGCCCGACGAGCGCGAGGTGGTGGAGATCTTCTACACCAGCGGGACGACGGGCCGGCCCAAGGGCGTGATGCTCACCCACCGCAACCTCTACCTGCACGCGCTCAGCACCATGCTGGCGCTGCACACCGACGACACCGAACGGATGATCGTGGGCACCGTCCCCCTCTTCCACGTCAACGCCTGGGGTACGCCCCAGTACCTGGTGGCCGCCGGCGGCACGCAGGTGGTCGTCCCCCGCTTCGACCCGGAGATCTTCGCGCGCACCGTGCAGCGCGAACGCGTGACCACCGCGCTGATGGTCTCCACCATGCTCAACGCGCTGCTCAACTGGCCGGACCATTCGAAGTACGACTTCTCCAGCCTGAAGCAGATCGTGCTGGGCGGCGCCCCCGTCGCCTACGAACTGGTCCGCCGCGCCCGCCAGGAGCTGGGCTGCCTCGTCCGCGTCGGCTACGGGCTGACCGAGACCTGCCCGGTGGTCTCCGTGGCCGTCATCAAGGCGACGCTGGCCGACCGTCCCGAGGAGGAGCTGGACCGGCGCCTGGCCATGACCGGCCTGCCCCTGCTGGGCAACGACGTGCGCGTCGTGCGCGAGGACGGCTCCGAGGTGGCCTGGAACGGCCAGGAGGTGGGCGAGATCCTGGTCCGCGGCGACAACGTCATGGCCGGCTACTGGCGGCGCCCGGAGGAGACGGAGGCCGCCTTCGCCGACGGCTGGCTGCGCACCGGCGACCTGGCCGTGGTCGACTCCGAGGGTTACCTCAACATCGTCGACCGGAAGAAGGACATCATCATCTCCGGCGGCGAGAACATCTCCTCCATCGAGGTGGAGGACGTCCTCTACACCCATCCCGCGGTGCTGGAGGCGGCGGTGCTGGGCGCGCCCGACCCCCAGTGGGGCGAGGTGCCGGTGGCCGTCGTGGTGCTCAAGCCCGGGGCGACGGCCGACGAGGAGGAGCTGATCCGCTTCGTGCGCGACCGCCTGGCCCACTTCAAGGCGCCCAGGCGGGTCCTCTTCGCCTCGGAGCTGCCCAAGACCGGAACCGGCAAGATCATGAAGGCGGAGCTGCGCAAGACCTACTTCGGCCGCAGCGAGGCGGTGGGCGCCGCCGGCCAGGGCTGAGCCGGGAGGCCGGGCGGCCGCGCGTCGCGCCGCCGAGAGGTCCGGCTAGAGGCGGAGGAGCCAACCGGCGCCCTCCGCCTCCTCGTCCGCCTGGCCGCGCCGCCAGCGGCCGTAGGCGGCGGAGACCTCGGCGCCGAAGAGGACGACCGCCGCCACCAGGTAGATCCAGAAGAGGAGCAGGACGCCGGTGGCCAGGCTGCCGTAGACGGCGTGAAGCCGGGTCAGGCGGGCGGCGTAGAGGGCGAAGCCCCGGCGGAGGAGCTCCACCCCCAGCGCGGCCACCAGCGAGCCCGGCCAGACCTCGGCCAGCGGAGGTCCCTGGCTGGGCAGGAAACGGTAGAGCAAAAGGAGCGCGCCCCAGACCAGGAGCGGCGGGAGGAGCCCGCCCGCCAGGCGGGCCGCGCCCGCACCCAGCGCGCCCAGCCCGCTCGCCCGCATCCAGCCGGGCAGCAGGGCGCCCACGCCCAGGCTGAGGAGCGCCGCCAGAAAGAGCGCCACCACCGCACCCAGGAGCGTCAGGAGCCCCACCAGGCGCCGGCGCAGGCGCGACTCGCCGCGCGGCCGCTCCCAGACCTGGTCCAGCGCACCCACCAGGACGGTGAAGACGCCCGACCCCGCCCAGAGGAGGCCTGCGCCCCCCGCCAGGCCCAGCTGGCCGCGCAGCGGATTCAGCCGCTGGAGCGCCGTCGTCACCACGCCCTCGCTGCCGGGGAAGTAGAGGTGGACCAGCCCCGCCAGCGCCCGGCGGAAGGCGGGCGTCGGCTCCACCGTCGCCGCCAGGAGCGCCAGGAGCAGCAGCAGCGGGAAGAGCGAGAAGAGCCCGTAGTAGGAGAGGGCGGCCGCCATGGTGCCGCCGCGGTGCCGTCCGAAGCGGAGGACGGCCCGGATGAGGATGCGCAGCAGCACCACGGCCCCGAGACTCCCCCCGGTGTTAGACTGCCCCAGGCAGGCGTCCGCAGGAAGGGAGCGGATCCGATGTTACCCACCGTCGACGAGGCGCTGACGCGCCTTCTCGCCGCCGTCGAGCGGCGGCTGCCGCCGGAGGAGGTGCCGCTGGAACAGGCGGCGGGCCGCCTCCTGGCCTTCCCCCTGGAGGCGCCCCGCGCCCTCCCTCCCTTCGACCGCGTGGCCATGGACGGCTACGCCCTCCGCGCGGCCGACACGGCCGGCGCCGCCCCGGGGCGGCCGGTCCGCCTGCGCGTGGCCGCCCTCGCCCGCGCCGGCCATCCCGCGTCGCGGCCGCTGGGACCGGGCGAGGCCGCCCGCGTCTTCACCGGCGCCGCGCTGCCCGCGGGCGCCGACGCCGTCGTCCGCCAGGAGCAGGCGGCGACGGAGGGAGAGGGCTTCCTGCGGCTGGAGCGGCCGCTGGAGGCGGGGAGCAACGTCGATCCGGCGGGCTCGGAGGCCGTCCCCGGGTACCCCCTCCTGCCGGCCGGCACGCGCCTGGGCCCGGCGGAGCTCGGCCTGGCCGCCAACTTGGGCCTGGCCCGCCTGGCCGTGCGGCGGCGGCCGCGGGTGATCCTCCTCTCCACCGGCGCCGAACTGGTGGAGCCGGGCGCGCGCCTGGGGCCGGGCCAGATCTACAGCTCCAACCGCTTCGCCCTGGCGGCCATGGCCGAGGCCTGGGGCGCCCGCGCGGAGAGCGCCGGCATCGTCGACGACGACGCCGAGGCCATCGCGCTCGCGGTCCGCGCCCACATCGGCGAGGCGGACCTCCTGGTCACCAGCGGCGGCGCCTCGGTGGGCGACTACGACTGCATGGCGGCCGCCCTGGAGCGGCTCGGGGCGGAGAGGCTCTTCCACGGCGTCGCCCTCAAGCCGGGCACGCCGGTGCTGGCGGCTAAGCTCGGCGACGGGCTCCTCCTGGGGCTTCCGGGGACGCCCGGCGCCGCCTACACCACCTTCCGCGTGCTGGCGGTGCCGCTCCTGCGCGTCTGGCAGGGCCTGGCGGAGGGTCCGGGCCCGGCGGCCGCCGCCTCGCTCCCCGGCGTGCTGGATGAGCCCCCGCGGCGCGCCTCGGAGCGGCTGGAGCAGTACCTGGCCGTCCGCCTCCGCTGGCGGGCGGGCCGGCTCCACGCCCGTCCCCTGGGCCGGCTCCACGCCACCTCGCTCCTGGCCTGGCTCGGGGCGGGGGCGCTGGCGCGAGTGGCGCCGGGGCCGCTTCCGCCGCCGGGCGCTCCGGTGGAGCTGCTGCCGCTCCTTCCCTGGGAGGCGGCGGATACGCCCGCCCCGGGAGAGGAGGTGGCGGAGGGGTGACGGAGCGCATCGCCGTGCTCTCGGTGGTCGGCCGCCACAAGTCGGGCAAGACGACGCTCATCGAGGGGCTCCTGGGGCAGCTTCGCCGGCGCGGCCTGCGCGTGGCGACGCTCAAGCACGACGCCCACGGCTTCGACATCGACATCCCGGGCAAGGACTCCTGGCGCCACCGCCAGGCCGGTGCCGAGCTGGTGGTGATCGCCTCGCCGGGGCGCCTAGCGCTGGTGCAGGAACTCCGCCGGGAGGAGCCGCTGGCCGCGCTCCTCGAGCTGGCGGCCCAACGGGCGCCGGGGATCGACCTGATCCTGACCGAGGGCTACCGGACCGGCCCGCTGCCCAAGATCGAGGTGGTGGAGCACGGCCGCGGCGCGCCGCTGACGGCGGGCGAGCCGGCCCTCCTGGCGCTGGCCGCCGACCGGCTTCCCTTCGAGGAAGCCCCGCCGGGCGTGCCCTGTTTCGACCGGAACGACTATGCGGGCCTGGCCGAGCTGCTCCTGGCCCGGCTGCCGGAGCTGCGCCGCCTCGGACCGCTCCCGCCGACCCGCCCATGAGCGGCCTCCCCGAAGACGACCGGCGGCGCTGGAACCGCCGCTACGCCGCCGGGCGCGGACCGCGCCAGGAGCCCGACCCCTTCTTGGTCGCCTCCCGTCCCTGGCTTCTGCCCGCGACGGATTGCGGCGGGCCGGGCGGCCCGCGGCCTCGGCGCGCCCTGGACCTGGCCTCCGGACCGGGCGGCAACAGCCTCTGGCTGGCCGGAGAGGGATGGCGGGTGGAGGCGCTGGACATCTCCGACGTGGCCCTGGAGCGGCTTCTCGCCGAGGCCTCGCGGCGCGGGCTGGACGGGCGCGTGGCGGCGCGCCGCGTCGACCTCCGCCTCTGGCGCCTGCCGCACGACCAGGAAGCGGGCTACGACCTGGCGCTCATGACCTGGTACCTGGAGCGCCGGCTGCTGGGCGAGATGCGGCGCGCGGTCAGACCGGGCGGCCTGGTGCTGGTCCGGACCTTCCTGCGCGGCACGCGGCGCCCGCTCCCGCCGGACTGGATCCTGGAGCCCGGCGAGCTGGGGCGGGCCTTCGCCGGCTGGACGACGCTCCGGATGCGCGAGGCGACGGCGCTGGGCGAGGCGGCCTATCTCGGCCGGCGCCCCTGCTGAGGCGGCACCGGGCCCCGCCGGCTCAGGCGGGCCCGCGCGCGCGGCCCGGCCGCATGCGCCGGAGCGCGCGGCGCAGCCGCTCCCGCTGGCCCGCCTCGCCCCCGCTCCGCCGCAGCAGCTCCTCGCCCAGCGCCGCGGCCCGCTCCGGCTTCCGCCGCCCCAGCCAGAGCAGCGCGCGCAGCGCCGGCTCCCAGGGGAGGTCCGTCTTCTCGGCCAGCGCGGCGCCCAGCTCCTCGGCCAGCTGGTCCGCCTCGCCCTCCTCGGCCAGCGCCTGCACCAGCGCCGCGCGGCCCGCACGGCGGCGGAGCGCCGCCCGCGCCCCGGGGGCCACCTCCGGCCAGCGGCCCAGGCGGAGCGCCGCCTCCCGCAGGCGCCGGTAGCTCTCCAGGTCGGCTTCCTCGGCGAAGTTGGCCGTGCGCAGTGCCAGCGCCTCGCCCTCCTCGCCGGAGAGCGCCAGGAGCTGCGCCAGGCGCTCGCGCCAGTAGCGGACGGCCGCCGCCCCCTCGGCCGCCGCCAGCGCCTGGCGCGCGGCGGCCACGGCGCCGGCCAGGTCGCCCTCCGCCAGGCGCCCCTCCACCCTGCGCTCGCCCACCGCAGGCAGCCCCGAGGCCTCCTCCAGCGCCCGCTCCGCCTCCCCGCCCCGGCCGCGCAGAACCAGAAGGTCGGCCAGCGCCAGGACGGCCCGCTCCCGCGCCTCGCCCGCCGGCTCCTGCCCGAGCCGGCGGGCCGCCTCGGCCTCCCCCGCGGCCGCGCGCAACAGAGCCTCCACGGCCCCGCGCGGGTCGAGGCGCAGCGCCGCCCGGAGAAAGCGCGCATAAAGCCCCGCGGGCAGCTCGGGCTCGACCAGCGCCCGCGCCAGGAGACGGAGGCCTGCGGCCGCCCCCTCCGCCCCGCCCCGCTCCGCCTCCTCCAGCCAGCGCTCCGCCGCGCCCGCCCAGGGCTGCGGCAGGAGCCGCGCACGCAACGCCCGCGGCAGGTCGAGCGCGCGCCGAAGCAGCTCCGCCCCCGTCTCCAGCCTTTGGCGGCGCAGCTCCCCGTCCTCGCCCCCGCGGGGCGCCAGGGCGGCGGCCAAGCGTTCGAAGCGCGCCGCCGCCTCCCCCGGCTGCTCGCCCAGGAAGCCCTCCAGCCCCGCCACCCGCTCCCCGGGCGAGCGCGCCTCCCAGGCGCGCCCGGCCCCCGCCCCCGCGAGCGCCTCCAGCGGCTGCCCGGGTGCCTCCAGAAAGCGCCAGAAGAGCTCCGCCAGCTCGCCGCGGGAGGCCCCCTCCCAGAGCGCAGCCAGCGCCTCCAGGTCGGCGAAGCTCCCGGGCTCGCGGCCCCAGGCCAGGAGGAGCGCCACCGCGTGCCGGCAGGGCTGCCGGCGGCCGCAGGTACAGAGGCTCTCCAGGCCTCCGGGCAGCGCCTGCAGCGTCACCCGGTAGGTATCGCGCCAGCCCTCCACGCGCCCCGCCAGGCGTTCTCCCCAGCGCACGCGCTCGCGGACGCGCCCCAGAAGCCAGTAGTCGCGCCCCTCCTCCAGGTTGCGCAAGCCGGCCAGCTCGGCCAGGCGCGCCTCGTCCAGGGCGGGCGGCAGGCCGCTCATCCCAGCTCCAGCCGGAAACCGGCCAGGCGCGAGAGAAAGGCGGCCACGGTCACCGGCATCTCCACCTGGAAGGGGAGCACCAGCACCTCGCGCATCTCGCCGCGGAAGAGCGCCACCTCCAGGACGTCCAGGAAGGGCGCCTGGGCGCGCTCGATGCGCTCCAGCCCCAGCTCCAGCGTGCTCCCCGCGCCTTCGAAGAGGAGGCGCCGGCTGGTCACCACCAGCTGCCCGCGCTCGCGCACCTCGTAGGCGACCCGGCCGCCCTCCTCCAGCTCGCGGAGGAGCGCGGCCGGCAGGCGGACGAAGGGCTCCTCGCCCGGCTCCAGGCCGAGCTCGTAGGCCGGCTCCACATCGCCCAGGACCGGCAGGTCGCCGGCGCCCAGCACGCGCTCGGCGCCGGCCATGTCGCGCCGCCGGGCCAGCTCGCGCCGCGCCGCCTCCTCGCGCCCGCCGCGGGCCGGCTCGCCGGGTCGGCGGGAGCGCCTCCACGGGAACACCGCCTCCACCCCCCGCCGAGGAGCATAACCCGCCCGGGCCCCGCCTCCGAGGCCGGCGGCCGCTGTTGACAGCGGGCCGCTCTTCACCCTATCCTCGCCTGGGTCGAGCATACCCATCGGGGTATCCGCGGGCGTGCGGGTCGTCCCCGGAGGTCGGCCTCCGGTTTGCCCCCGGGGTGGGGTAAGCTGGATCGGGAGAGGTCGACCCCCGGTACGCGGGCGGTCGCCCGCCACGACTGGACGCGAGGAGGAGCCATGAGCGAGCGTTTCATCTCGCAGGAGGACGCCGCCACCATCGCCTCGATGATGGACGAGACGACGGGGACGGCAAACGTCCTGCTACTGGTGGGGAAGAACTGTCGTTTCTGCAAGGAGACACGGCAGCTGCTGGAGGAGCTCCAGGAGATCAGCCCGGAGCACATCTCCCTGCGCGTCGTGGACGTCGACCAGGATCCCGAGGGTCCGGCGCTGGCCGAGCAGTACGGCACCGAGGGGAAGACGCCGGCCATCATCTATCTCGACGCCGACGGGAACGACACCGGCATGCGCTACTACGGCATTCCCTCCGGCTACGAGTTCGGCGCCATGATCGAAGACCTGGTGGACGTGGCCAACGGTCGCTCCCAGCTGAGCGCGGCCAGCCTGGAGAAGGTGCGGTCGCACGACGAGGACCTGGTCATCCGGGTCTTCGTCACCCCCACCTGACCGTACTGCCCCCGGGCGGTACGCCTGGCTCACCAGATGGCTCTGGAGAACCCGAAGATCCGCGCCGAGGCCATCGAGGCGTCGGAGTTCCCGTCGCTGGCCAACCTCTACAACGTCTTCGGCGTGCCGAAGACGGTGACCAACGCGGGCGTCGACTTCGACGGGGCCCTGCCCGAGTCGGCCTACATCTCGCAGGTGCTCGGCCGCTGATCTGCCGCGTCCGCGGGTCTGCCGGCCCCGGCCGGAGGTGCTGTGGACATGACCCTCGACGAAGAGCTGCTGAAGGACCTGATGGCCCGCTTGCGCCGCATCGAGGGGCAGGCGCGGGGCGTGCAGCGGATGCTGCAGGAGGGGCGCAGCTGCGAGGAGATCGTCACCCAGCTGAGCGCTCTCCGCTCGGCGGTCAACAAGGTGGCGGTCGAGGTGATGACGGCCAACCTCGAGGAGTGCCTCCAGGGCGGAGCCGGCTCCGCCGGCCACGAGGCGCTGGAGCACGCGCGCGAGATCTTTCTGCGCTTCGCGTGAGGGGGAAGAGCCCCGCGCGGCCAAGGGCGGGGGCGGGCGTCCCACGGGGGATGCCCGCCCCCGCCCCGTCCTCCCCGGGGCGCCTCAGTCCGACTCGCAGGCCAGATAGGCCATGGCCCGCGCCCAGATGCGCG